>NZ_JCAQHY010000169.1:0-110544 GCF_059621045.1 Vagococcus sp. WN80Y | reverse complement strand
GTAGCAATTTGTAAATTATAACCAGGTTTTAGCTGACCGTTTTTCATGTAGTCATCTTTCATTCGCATAAACGTCGCATCTGTATCTGTTTTTGAAAAACTATTACGAGCACCAAAGGTTGCCATATAATCATCATATGTTTTTCGTCGAGGTAGAAAATCTTCGTTAATTTTTCTTAAGTATTTTTTATCTGCTTGACGCTTTCTTTTTAGCTTTGAAGTTGTAACTTTGTCGGTTGACTGCTCAATCTTATCAGTCGCCTCAGTAATTTCATTAGCTAAATAATCACGTGCTTCTGATAATTGTTCAGTGCTTAACCCAATTTCATCGCTTTCCTCTTTCAAGCAGGGAAGAATTTCTTCTCGATACAACTCTTCATAAAACTGTTGAGATTTTTCTTTTAATGATTGATTATATTTTTCTGTTGATTTTTTCCAAACAAATGAAAATTTATTGGCATCAGCTTCTAGTTTAGTACCATCGATAAAAATAGCTTCGTTATCGATAAGCTGTGAATGGACTAGTTGTGACCGAAATCGAATAAAACATTCTTCAAGAAGAGCAGCCGTAGTTGGCTCAACACGAAAACGATTGATTGTACGATAGCTAACCACTTCGTGGTTAGTCAGCCACATCATTCGAATACTATCTGACATGAGCCTTTCAATTTTTCTACCAGAAAATACAGATTGAGTATAGGCATACAAGAGAACCTTCATCATCATTTTTGGATGATAGGCTGGTCGTCCTGTTTTCTTTTCAACTAAATAAAAAAGGTCTTCAGGTATGGATTCAACTAATCCATTGACCGCTTTTACAAGGTCAGTTTCTGGAATTTTAACCTCTAAGTCTAGTGGTAAAACAACTTGATCCATGTTATAATTTTGATACATAAATAGCGCTCCTTTCTGATTGGGTTTTGTCACTTTAATCATATCAAGGAACGCTATTTTTGTGTACCCTAAAACGCAAAAAAGGGGGGATAAAAGCAGATTAATTATCTACTTATGTCCCAACCTCTTTTATTTAATTTTAAAACTCTTTAGAAACATAGTCGCTTAATCCGTTAAGAATATCATATTGACTTTTGTAGCCTAGTTCCTTAAGTTTATTGATATCTGCGTAAGAATAAGGAATATCACCAGTACGAGAAGACTCATAACTGATAGGCAACTCTATATGAGTTAGAGTTTGCAACATGTTTAGTAATTCTTCAAGAGAGGTTTCTTTCCCATTACCGACATTAAAGACTTTTCCTCGGGATAAATCAGAAGTTGCAACTAGCAGAACCGCTTGTATGGCGTCTTTGACGTAAATGAAATCTCGGGACTGACTACCATCACCAAAGATTGTAAAAGAACCAGATTGATTATTGTGTTGCTTTTTTAGTTGGTTCATTATAATGGAGATTACGCCAGAATAGGGTGATTCAGGATTCTGGTTAGGTCCATAGACATTAAAAAAGCGAACCGCACTGGTAGGTATATCATATAAATTATTATAAGCAAGAACATATTTTTCAGCTGAAAATTTATCAATAGCATAGGGTGTCAATGGTCGAATGACTGACTCTTCATTTTTCGGTAATGTAGGCTCGTCACCATATACTGCGGCAGAAGAGATAAAGAGAAAACGTTTCAGAGAGCTTGCATGAATCCTTGCTAATTCTAGTAAGTTTAACAAACTTTCAAAATTAGTCTGATGGGTTTCAAGAGGTCGTTCGACAGAATCTGCAACACTTGCGATAGCTGCAAGGTGATAAATGTAGTGAAAATCAGTTTCAGTTAGTAATCGTTTCATTAGTAATTTATCGGTCACATCACCATTAATGAAGGTAATATTATTATTGAAAATGATATTTTCTTTTTTTCCCATTGATAAATTATCAACAATAGTAATGTTATTATTTTTAGATAGATGATTGGTTAAGGTCGAACCGATAAAACCAGCTCCACCTGTAATAAGGATGTTATCCATAAATTATTTCTCCTTTAATGTAAATACTTAATCTTACTCATTTTAACATAAATTAGTCAATAATGGCATTGCCTGATAGTCCTTTATAAATTTTTAATGAAGCTGATAATCTTAAAGAAGAATTAAAGATGGCTAAGGATTCCAGTAAAGCTAGACTTTTTTTCTACATTATGTAACAATCTAATTGAATGCAATTGAGAGCGCAAAAGGAGAAATGGAAAATGAATATAGGATTAATTATCGCAGGTGGCTCAGGAACTAGAATGGGGCAGGATATTCCAAAGCAATTTATTAATGTATATGATAAACCCGTGTTAATTTATACCTTGGAAGGATTTCAAAATCATCCAGAGATAGATGCCATTGAAGTAGTGTGCATAGACGGATGGCAAGATATTTTATGGGCGTATGCAAAACAGTTTAATATTGATAAATTGAAGTGGGTTATTTCAGGTGGTGAGACAGGCCAAGAATCAATTAGAAATGGTGTCTATCATTTAGCGGAAGAATGTAGCAAAGATGATATTATAATCATACATGACGGAATTCGTCCGTTGGTAGACGCATCTGTTTTATCTGATGTTATTGTAAAATGTAAGAAGTACGGCAATGCAGTGACCTCTTTGCCTTATAATGAACAAATATTTAAAATAAAAGATGATATTTCAACGGAGGAATATATTCCTCGCGAAAGTCTTCGACGAGTTTCCACCCCACAAGCATACACTTACGGTAAATTAGATTGGGCTTATCACGAGGCCTTTGAAAGAGAAATCGGTATTTATGGCTCATCTTACACAAATACCATGATGGTAGATTTAGGTGAAAGACTTTATTTTGCTGCGGGATCTGATAAAAATATTAAACTGACAACAAAAGATGATTTAGAAATGTTTAAGGCATACCTCAAGGCAGATAAAGATACATGGCTAAAATAAAGGAGAAAATCGATGAGTATATTAACCCATCATTTATATCGAGATGATATAAAAACAGTGGCAAATTTTCCATATAATTGGGAAAATTTGAAAAATAAAACAATCATTGTCTCTGGAGCTACGGGCATGATTGGTAGCTTTCTAATTGATGTGCTAATGTATAGAAATAAAACGTTCCAAGATAATTGCAAAATAATAGCCTTAGGGCGAAATCAAAAAAAAGCAGAGGAGCGTTTTCAACAGCATTGGAAAATCCCTGAATTTACATTTGTTGCTCAGGACATTAATCATCCATTGTCTGAAATCAATGTAAGTCAATTGGATTATATTTTTCATGCTGCAAGTAATACTCACCCAGTTGCCTACGCAACTGATCCAGTTGGAACAGTTTTGACTAATATTATAGGAACAAAAAATTTATTAGAATTTGCAGTTGAAAACCAGGCAACTCGCTTTATTTTTGCTTCATCTGTTGAAATTTATGGTGAGAATCGTGGAGACATTGAGCGATTCGATGAAAGGTATATGGGGTATATCGATTGTAACACGCTTAGAGCCGGCTATCCAGAAGGTAAGCGAGCTGGGGAAAGCTTGTGTCAGGCTTATCGAAAACAATATGGGATAGAAGTGGTCATACCTCGATTGGCCAGAACCTATGGTGCAACAATGCTTGATTCTGATACCAAGGCGATCTCTCAGTTTATTAAAAATGGAATAAGTAGTGAGAATATTATTTTGAAAAGTGAAGGTAATCAATTGTATTCTTATACGCATGTAACAGATGCTGTCTCAGGGGCCCTCTTTACCTTACTAAATGGTGAGGACGGAGAGGCGTATAATATTGGAGATGACACTTCTGATGTCACGTTGAAGGAACTTGCAGAGTTAGTTGCAAAAATTTCTGGTACGAAAGTAATCTTTGATTTACCCGATGAAACAGAAACTGCTGGTTTTTCTAAAGCGACAAAAGCACTATTAGATCCAACAAAGATTCGTCAGTTGGGATGGCGTCCTCTTTATTCGATAGAAGAGGGATTACAAAATACTCTAGCAATATTAAAAGATAAATCTACTGTAAATAATTAGATATCATTTCACGTTATAATGAAATTAGTTGAGTACTTAGTGAACGTACACGATGTTGTCTTTGAATTAAAGCAAGGAGAATTAATTGTTTCTTCTTGTTTTTTAGTCTTAATTTAAAAGTAGCAGTTAGTTAAAGTTGATTGAGAGCAACAAATGCACGAGAAAATCATAAGATGAGTAGGTTAATTCAATATACCGTATAGAAATCTCCCTTTGTGCTTACAATTTATAGTATAATGTTTAAACGGATAAGCCAAAGGAGAAAATTGTATTTAAAAAGGAGACGTTAGAAATGAAAGGAATTATTTTAGCTGGTGGCAGTGGTACACGCTTGTATCCACTAACAAAAGCGACCTCTAAGCAACTTATGCCTATTTATGATAAGCCGATGATCTATTATCCTTTATCGACATTAATGTTAGCGGGAATCAGGGAAGTGTTAATCATTTCTACGCCAGAAGATACGCACCGGTTTGAGCAATTATTTGGTGATGGTCATGAATTGGGAATGGATATTCAGTATAAAATTCAAGAAAAACCTGAAGGGTTGGCTCAAGCCTTTTTAATTGGGGAAGAGTTTATTGGCAAGGAGTCAGTCTGTCTAATTTTAGGAGATAACATTTATTATGGTGGTGGCTTATCAAAAATTTTACAACGAGCAGCCAGTCAACCAAAAGGAGCGACTGTATTTGGTTATCACGTCAATGATCCAGAACGTTTTGGTGTTGTTGAGTTTGATCAAGACAAAAAAGCAGTGTCAATTGAAGAAAAACCTGAAATGCCAAAAAGTAATTATGCTGTGACAGGCCTTTACTTTTATGATAATAGCGTTGTTGAGATAGCGAAAAAAGTGACGCCATCACATCGTGGTGAATTAGAAATTACCGATGTTAATAAAGCTTATTTGGAGCAAGGAGAGCTTAATGTTGAGTTGTTAGGGAGAGGATTTGCCTGGTTAGATACAGGAACTCATGAATCGCTTCTCGATGCTTCCGTATTTATTGAAACAATCGAAAAACGCCAAAACTTAAAAGTGGCTTGTTTGGAAGAAATTGCTTATCGAATGGGCTATATTAGCCGAGAACAGTTAGTACAGCTAGCACAGCCACTAAAGAAAAATCAGTACGGACAGTATCTGTTAAGGATTGCTGAAACTGACTAAATGAAAGAGGGAATAAGTTGAAACTGTTAGAAACAAATTTGCAAGATGTTAAAATAATTGAAACAGCTGTATTTGGAGATCATCGTGGTTTTTTTACAGAATCGTATACTAAGGATAAATTTATTGAGGCAGGAATTACCCAAGAGTTTATTCAAGATAATCACTCTCTTTCAGTCGAACCAGGTGTGATTAGAGGACTTCATTACCAATTAGCACCAAAAGCTCAAACAAAAATATTGCGAGTCACTACTGGGGTTATTTATGATGTTTTAGTTGATATGCGTAAAGGCTCGCCAACCTATGGCAAGTGGGAAGGGTATATTTTAAGTGAATTCAATCACCGTCAGCTATTAGTACCTAAAGGGTTTGCTCATGGTTTTTGTACACTAACTGGTAATGTAAATGTTCAATATAAAGTGGATGAATTATATTCACCAGAACATGATCGAGGAATTGCGTATGATGATCCAGCAATTGGTATCATGTGGCCCATGAATAATCCTATTATGTCTGATAAAGACTTAAAACATCCAACTTTAGTAGATGCTGAAAATAACTTTATTTGGGAGGCTAATTAAATGAATATTCTTGTAACAGGTGGGGCTGGATTTATTGGTAGCAATTTTGTTCATTATATGCTAAAACAACATCCTACATATAAGATAATTAATTTAGATTTATTAACATATGCGGGAAATATTGAGAATTTAGCGAGTATCTCAGATAACCCACAACATGTTTTTATACAAGGAAATATTACGAACCGTGAATTAGTCAGACATTTGATTCAAGAATACCAGGTAACTCACTTAATTAATTTTGCAGCTGAATCACATGTTGATCGCAGTATTTTAAATCCGTCAATATTTGTGGAAACCAATATTCAAGGGACATTAGCGTTACTCGATGTTGCCAAAGAATTGAAAATAGAGAAATACTTACAAGTATCCACAGATGAAGTATATGGATCATTAGGACCAGAAGGGTACTTTACCGAAGAAACCCCTCTTGCTCCAAATAGTCCGTATTCAGCAAGTAAAACAGGGGCTGACTTACTTGTGCGTTCTTATTTCGAAACATATGGTATGAATGTTAATATTACCCGTTGTTCAAATAATTACGGGCCGTATCATTTTCCAGAGAAGCTAATTCCTTTGATGATTAGCAATGCTCTAGATGGTAAATCATTACCAATATATGGTGATGGAGAAAATGTTCGTGACTGGTTACATGTGTATGACCATTGCCAAGCGATAGATTTAGTTTTACACAAAGGCCGTAAGGGTGAGATTTATAATGTTGGTGGGCACAATGAGCGGACTAATAATCAAATTGTTGATATCATAATCGAAAAATTGCAAGCTTCACCTAAGTTGAAAACATATGTGGAGGATCGGTTAGGTCATGATAAACGTTACGCGATTGACCCAACAAAATTAGAAAATGAATTAGGGTGGACACCGAAATATACATTTGAAACAGGAATTATTGATACGATTGATTGGTATTTAGCAAATGAAGCATGGTGGCGTCCACTACAAGAGACAGCTAAACTAGGCCAGTAATGGTAAAATAGGAGTCATAAGATGGTTAAATCAGTCAGAAAAAGAACGGCAACTAATTTTTTATCACTTGCAAGCGTGGAAATGTTAAACTTTATTTTTCCTCTTATTACGATGCCCTATTTGATCAGTGTATTAGGTATTCAAAATTATGGCTTGAACAGCTTTGTTCAAGCCGTCATGCAATATTTTATTATTGTTACAAACTATGGTTTTAATATTTCGGCTACCCAAGAAATTTCAGTTAATCGCCAAAATAAAGAGAAAATACGTTCAATTTATTCTAATGTGATTGTTTGTAAGCTGCTCTTAACAATGCTTTGCCTAATTATCTTATTAGTGATGATTTCATTTATACCAAAGATGAATGAGCAACCGATGTATTATTTGTTAATGTTTGGCATAGTTATTGGGAATGTTTTTTTGCCGGTCTGGTTTTTCCAAGGAATTGAGGAGATGCAAAGTATAGGCATCTTAAACTTTATTTCTAAAGCGATCTTTACGGCTGGTTTATTTGTTTTTGTCAAAACCGAAAGTGATTTGTATAATGTGGCCATCTTAAATTCGTTAGGTTATCTTGTGATTGGTATGATTGCATCATTAATTGTACGTTTTAAGTACAATGTTAAATTTAAATTGCCAAAAGTGAGTGAGCTAATTCAACAATATCGCAATTCGTGGCACTTATTCTTGTCAACTTTAGCGACAAGTGTGTACAACACAACAAATATTTTCGTTTTGGGATTAGTGGTAGGTGATACAGCTACTGGTTATTTTAATATCGCTAACACTTTGATAAGAGTTTGTTCAAGCATTGCAACACCCATTACACAAACCTTTTATCCAAAAGTGACTCAATTGGCTTTAGAATCTAAAGAATCTGCATTAAAACTAATTCAAAAAGTGTGGTTGATTGTTTCGGTGGTTTTCATTGCGGGATGCTTTATTCTATTAATTGGAACAGGACCAGTACTAACATTTTTATTTCAAAATAAATTTGATCATTCAGTGCGTTTGATTCAAATCATGTCCTTTTTACCCTTAATGGTAGCTTGGAGTAATATTTTAGGAATGATGACGATGACGACTTTCAATTTTAAAAAACAATTATCACGAATTTATCTGGTATCTGGATTGGTTAGTATTGTCAGTATTGTTGTCCTGACTCTTCTGTTTCAAGAAACTGGAACTGCAATTAACGCATTATTAATCGAAAGTTTAGTAACTATTTCAATGTATGCTTATTTGAAAAAACAACAGATTGATGTACCAAGAGGGAAATTAGAGGAGGAATCACTAAAATGAGTATACTAGTCACAGGTGCTAAGGGGCAGCTTGGAACAGAATTATGTCAGTTGTTAGATGAACAAGGAAAAAAATATTTGGCTGTAGGACAGGAAGAGCTAGACATAACGGACAAAAAGGAAGTAGAGACTTATTTTCAGACGCATCGGCCAACAATTGTGTACCATTGTGCGGCTTATACAGCAGTTGATAAAGCTGAAGATGAAGGAAAAAAGCTTAACGAAGAAGTTAATGTTGAAGGAACACGCAATATAGCAAAATCTTCTGAAGAAGTTGGGGCAATACTTATTTATATTAGTACAGATTATGTCTTTGATGGAAGTAAAAAAGATTATCAGTATCAAGTTGATGATAGACCTCATCCATTAAACGAATATGGTAGAGCAAAATTAGCAGGAGAACAGGCTGTTGAGAAGATCATGACTCGCTACTACATTATTAGAACATCATGGGTATTTGGTCAATTTGGTCCTAACTTTGTTTTTACGATGCAACGCTTGGCAAGGAATAATAAGGTTTTGACAATAGTCGATGATCAGTTTGGGCGTCCAACTTGGACACGAGATTTAGCAGATTTTATGGTTTATGCTGTTGATCAACAGATTGAGTATGGTATTTATCATTTTTCAAATGATAATAGCTGCAGTTGGTATGAGTTTGCTAAAGAAATATTGAAGAATGATTCAGTTGAAATTCAAGCAGTGAGATCAGCTGACTTTATTCAAAAAGCCGATAGGCCGAAGTATTCTGTTATGGACCTAAGTAAAGTTAAGGGAACGGGATTCATTATTAGAACATGGCAAGAGGCTTTAGAAAGTTTAATGAAATCGTTAGACTAGTGGGACTTTGGGGGAATTCATGTGTTTAATGCCTTGTATTTGTTTCTACCAAGCTTTTTTTGTTTGGTAGTTTTTTATTTATTTAAATCTTATAAGAAAGATATTGACTTTATTTATCTATATGGGACTCTTTTTTTTATTGGAAACATCTTGACTATCATAATACTAGTATCATTCAATTACGGTGCGGCTCTTCAACTTTTTATGAAGTATTTTGAGACTTATTACCTATCTATCGGATTCATAGTTAGTGCTTTTCTAATTTTTATTTATGAGTTTTTTGATCTGAAGTTTTTTAGAGGAGAACATTGGAAAAGGCTCAGTGTAAGTCGTGTTGCTTTATTAGTATTAAGTTTTAGTCTGTTGGTTATTGCTAGTTTTAGTCTATTAGGAAGCTTGTGGGTGATTTTTAATTTTGGACTGGTCACGCCAGAACAAATTTTATATCATATCTTAGCACCATTAGAAGGAACAAATGAAGAATTTGTCCATTCATTTATGAGAGAGGTATGTTTATATGCCATAGTCATTCCGTTTCCGATACTAGTTTTTCTTGATAATCCATCCAATTGCTTTATTGAAAAAAGTGATTATCTATTAGATGTTGTAAAGTCCAAAAAACACGTTGTATTAAACTCTATTAAAATGATGTCAATCTTGTTTATATCATTTATTTCAATAGTTTTAAGCGCTAGAATTGTTGATGCACAGGGGCTTTACAAATATCTAACCTCCTCTTCTTTTTTTATTGCAGACAATTATGTAGATCCTAAAAAAGTGGCGTTTCATTTTCCAGATAAAAAAAGAAATTTGGTATATATTTTCGTGGAATCGTTGGAGACGACGTTTACTAATAAAGAGATTGGCGGACAAATGACACAAGACGTTATTGAACCTCTAACTAAACTTTCAAGAGAAGGTATCTATTTTTCTGACAGTGACAAAGAATTTGGTGGGGCAGTTCAGCTACCTGGAACTGGTTGGACTATTGCCGGAATGGTCGCCCAAACAGCAGGTATCCCGTTAAAAATAGATACTGACGGAAGTGATTATAGCCAAGAATCATCAAAATCATTTTTGCCAGGGGCAACTACTCTAGGTGATCTCTTGATGCAGGAAGGCTATAACCAAATGATTATGGTTGGATCGGATTTAACTTTTGGTGGACGTGAAGCCTACTTGTCTCAGCATGGTAATTATAAAATATTTGATTATCATACAGCAAAGGAACGAAAATTAATTCCCGAAGAGTATAAAGAATGGTGGGGCTTTGAAGATAGTAAATTATTTGAATATGCAAAAGTAGAGCTAGAAAAGTTGTCCAATGAGAAAGCGCCATTCAATTTTACAATGTTAACTGCTAATACTCACCATGTCAGTGGGTATTTAGAAAAAGAGGCCTCTGAAAAGTTTAATGAACAATATGAAAATGTGTATTCTTACACAGCCGATCAGCTAGTAGAGTTCGTTTCTTGGATTAAGCAGCAAGATTTTTATGAGAACACAACGGTAGTAATTTCAGGCGATCATTTGAGTATGGATGGAAAATACTTTGAAAGAAAAGAAATCCAATTAGAGAAAAGACGAGTATTTAATTTATTTTTGAATAGTCAAGTAGAGCCCAAATTGACTAACAATAGACTTTTTAGCACAATGGACATGTTCCCTAGTACGCTGGCAGCATTAGGTGTATCTTTTGAGGAGGAACGCATTGGATTGGGAACAAATTTATTCTCAGAAAGTCCGACAATTTTGGAAGAGTATGGGTTAAATGAAACAAAGGAATATTTATCTCAGGGCTCAGATTTTTATACTATTAATTTGTTAAAAGAAAAATAGGGTAAAATGCTATTTCTTCGTTTAAATCTATCTAGTCTATTGTTGATAAAGTTTCATCCTGAGAATAGTTTATTCGCAAAAAACAGTGAAAATTTCCGATAACTCTTGAAATTGACTGTAGACACTATATAATGGAAGAAGTGAAGAATTGAAAAAATAAGTTGAGCAGGTGAAGATATTGAATAAAATCAAGATAATGACAGTCTTTGGTACCCGACCAGAGGCAATAAAGATGGCACCACTTATTAAAGAAATACAAGCTCAAGCTGACAAATTTGAGAGCATTGTAGTTGTGACAGCTCAACATCGAGAAATGTTAGATCAAGTCCTAAAAACATTTGAGATTGAACCTGACTATGATTTAAATATTATGAAAGATAATCAAAGTCTGGCAGATATTACGACTAATATCTTACTTCAATTGGAGAAGGTATTGGCTGAAACAACGCCAGATATTATTTTGGTGCACGGAGATACGACAACAACATTCGCTACTAGTCTCTCTGCATTCTATCATCAAGTTAAGATTGGACACGTAGAGGCAGGATTACGTACATGGCAAAAGTATTCTCCTTTTCCAGAAGAGATGAATCGACAGTTAACTGATGTTTTAAGTGATTTGTACTTCGCGCCGACTGAAGAAAGTCGTGATAATTTATTAAAAGAAAATATTAATCCTACAAAAATTACTGTAACTGGGAATACTGTAATTGATGCTCTACATTATACAATAAAGGATAGTTACTCTCATAAGGCACTTGAGAAAGTGGAGACAGATCGTAAGATGATTTTGCTGACCATGCACCGTCGTGAGAATCAAGGGGAACCAATGCGAGAGGTTTTTCAGGCGGTGAAACAAGTAGTAGATGAAAACGGGGACATAGAGGTTGTTTATCCTGTTCACTTAAGTCCAGTTGTTCAAAATTTGGCTAATACTTATCTAGGAGGGCATAAGCGTATTCATTTAATTTCTCCCTTAGAGGTAGAGGATTTTCACAATGTGGCTAATCAGAGTTACTTCATTATGACCGATTCTGGTGGTGTTCAGGAAGAGGCTCCCTCATTAGGGAAACCAGTATTAGTTTTGAGGGATACTACAGAGCGTCCAGAAGGAGTTAGAGCAGGAACTCTTAAGTTGATTGGAACAAAGTATGAGGACGTCTATAAAGGAATGAGAGAGCTTTTAGAAAATCAAAAAGAGTATCAACGGATGGCTGAAGCAAAAAATCCTTATGGAGATGGTCAGGCTAGTAAGTATATACTCGATGCTATTAGTAAGTCGTTTTCTGAATGATTTTGTTAATAATCTCAAATAATCAAACTACAGTAGTGGCTAATATGATATAATGGTTCTTATGTAAAAATTTAATTAGAGGAATTTTTGGAGGATATAAATGGAAGAAACAATAAGTTTGCAAGATATATTTGATATTATAAAAAAACGTTTTGCTTTAATATTAACGATGATGTTCTTAGGATTAGGTTTTTCGGCAGTCATAACCTATGTGCTTATGACACCAAAGTATAGTTCATCTACTCAGTTAATGGTTAAGTTACCACGACCAGCAGAAGGCGTTAATAGCAACGTCAATGATGTCAATTTTAATTTATATATGATTACGACTTATAAAGATTTTATAACTACTTCTAATATTGTTTCTGACATGGCTGCAGAAACAGTGGCAAAAGAATCAAACTTCAAGGGTAATGCGCGTGAAATTCAAGGCATGTTAGAAGTGGTTCAAGAACAAAATTCACAGATGTTTTCCATTAAAGCAACTTCATCTGATCCCAAAATTGCTCAAGTTGTTGCTAATACGGTTGCTAAGGTTTTTCAAGAGCAAGCAAAGGAAGTTATTGAGGTTGATAAAATATCGATTATTGCGCCTGCTAATTTGAATACAAGCCCTATTTCTCCAAATAATAAATTGAATTTGTTGATAGGGGTAGTATTAGGTTTGATGATAGGGATCGGCTTTGCTTTCTTAATGGAGTTGTTAGATAAAACTGTTAAGGATGATAAATATATAAAGGAAGTATTGGAATTTCCAATACTTGGCACTGTTCCAGAAATGACTGCCAAAGAATTGAGTGGAAAGGTAGTTCAACAGCCCATTGAAACGACTAATACTCGAAAACCCACAGCGACAGCGACTTCCAGTGATAGTGTCACCCCTCAAACGCGCCGTCAGCGAAATAGAGTTTAGAAAGAGGTAAAAGAATGTTTAAAAAGAAAGCGATAAAAGAAGCAACTCAAGCAGTTAGTTTAATTACACTGGCGGATCGAACCTCTCCTGTTTCAGAACAGTATCGGACAATTAGAACTAATATTCAATTTGCAATGATAGATAGAGAATTAAAAACTTTAATAGTTACGTCATCAGGTCCAGGAGAAGGTAAATCAACTACTTCGGCTAATTTAGCTGTAGTTTTTGCTAACTCAGGTGTTAGGACTCTTCTTGTAGATGCTGATTTACGGAAACCAACAGTTGCCAAAAGTTTTGGGTTACGTAATCATCATGGATTGAGCAATTTATTAAGTGAACGTGATTCTCAAATTCAAAACGTCGTCCAAAATTCTGGTATTGAAAATTTAACTATTTTGTCAAGCGGCCCAAAACCACCGAATCCTTCAGAAATGTTAGGTTCAATACGTATGCATACAGTAATTAAAGAAATGCGTGCCGCGTACGACTTAGTAATTTTTGATATGCCACCGGTTGTAGCGGTTACAGATGCCCAAGTTGTAGCATCACAAGTCGATGGAGCAATTATGGTTGTTCGTGAGGGAGTATCAAATAAAAATGCTTTATTAAAAGCAAAGAGCTTATTAGAGATGGTAAATGCTAATATGCTAGGTGTAGTATATAATGGATCTACGCGTAATGTTGACCAAGGTTACTATTATTATGGTGCATAAATAAAAAGAGGATGAGGAGTGAAAAGAATGATTGATTTGCATTGTCATATATTACCAGGAATAGATGATGGAGCAGGAAAATTGGAGGATTCCATCAATATGGCCAAAGTTGCTGTTAATAGTGGCATTACTCATATTCTCTGCACGCCTCATCATAATAATGGTACTTATCGTAATCAAAAGTATGATATAATTCAACAGGTTGCTGCTTTACAAAAAGAGTTGGATGTTCGTGAAATACCTCTAACTTTATTTGAAGGACAGGAAGTAAGAATTACAGGCGAATTACTTGGAGAGATTGATAATGATCAAATTTTATTTGCTGATATTGATGATCGTTACTTGTTAATTGAATTTCCAAGCAGTGATGTTCCAGCATTTACGGAACAACTTTTTTTTGATTTATTAAGTCGTGAAATTATTCCTATTATTGTCCATCCAGAAAGGAATGCGGTCTTTATTGATAATCCAAATAAAATTATCCCGTTTTTAGAGATGGGGGTCTTATCTCAAATGACAGCTCCAAGCTATGTTGGGGTTTTTGGGAAAAAAATTCAAAAAACAGCCCAAGTTATGTTAGAGCACAATTTAGTCCATATGTTGGCCTCGGACGCTCATAATATAGAGAAACGCTCCTTTTATGTTAAAGAAGCATATACTTTAATGGAAAAAGAATTTGGACATGAAAGAGTAATAGAGTTTAAAAAAATAGCAAAAGATATTATTAATGGTGATGATATTATGGTTCCAGGATTCATTAAAGTGAAAAAGAGTCGTTTTAGTTTTTTTTAGTAAGCATGGAAGAGTGGAAGAGGGGCTTTTTATTAATGAGTAGAAAAGTAAAAATTATGATTATACTAAGTATAGATTTGATATTAGTTATATTAGCAAATCTATTTTCTTATATATATATGAAACCATTCGTTATAGTGACTGGTCAAGTTTTGATAAAAGCTCTAATTATTCAATTGGTTTTGTATTTGATTTTAGGGCAATTTTTTAAAGTTTTTACACGAATTAATCGATATACGAGTTTAAAAGAACTAATAGCAATATTTTTCGCGTTATCAATTTCATATATGATTGAGATGATTTATTTTATATTTAGCGGTGATATTTATAGTCAGCGTTATATTTTTTTTACATACTTATTAAGCATGTTTGGAATATGTGCAAGTCGGATTGTTTGGCGTATTTTAATTGAATATCAAACTAGTAAGATTAAAGATAAAAGAAATCAAAAGAATACTATAATAGTTGGCGCTGGTGCTGGTGGTGGGATTTTATTAAATACTCTTAGGTCATCAATTACGAATAATCACATGAAAATTGTTGGTGTTGTTGATGATGCTCAAGATAAAGTAGGTACAATGTTCTACGGTAGCAAAGTTATTGGAAGGACTGATGACTTACCAATATTAATTGAAGAATATAATATTGAGAATGTTATAATTGCTATACCTTCTCTTAAACCAAAAGGATTTGAAAGGATTTTAGATATATTAAGAGATACATGTGTTTCAATAAAATCGATGCCGTCTATTGAACAAATAGTAAATGGTGATGTTAATGTGACTAAATTGAGAGAAGTTGATGTGATCGATTTACTAGGAAGAGAAGAAGTGAAATTGGATATGGAAGCAATCTCTGATCAACTTATGGGTAAGTCTATCTTAGTGACGGGAGCAGGAGGTTCCATTGGTTCAGAAATTTGTCGACAAGTAATTCGTTTTAGTCCCCAAAAAATTGTTTTAGTTGGTCATGGAGAAAATTCGATTTACTTAATTGAAAAAGATTTAAGAGGAAATGAGCGAAATAGTAATGTAGAAATAATCCCCATAATCGCAGATATTCAAGATAAGGAGAGGATATTTGCGATTATTAAAGAGTATCAACCGGATATAATTTACCATGCAGCTGCTCATAAACATGTTCCTTTAATGGAGGGAAATCCGACTGAAGCCGTTAAGAATAATATTTACGGAACAAAAAATGTTGCTGAAGCAGCTAAAGAAAATGATGTGAAGTCTTTTGTCATGATTTCGACGGATAAGGCTAATAATCCTCCAAATGTTATGGGAGCTACGAAACGTATCGCGGAAATGATTATTACTGGACTAAATGAACAAGGGAAAACAAAATTTTCAGCGGTTCGTTTTGGTAACGTACTAGGTAGTAGAGGGAGTGTTGTTCCTTTATTTAAAGAACAAATTGAATATGGAGGGCCAATAACTGTTACGGATTTACGTATGACAAGATACTTTATGACTATTCCAGAAGCAAGTAGATTGGTTTTGCAATCAGGAGCATTGGCTGAAGGTGGGGAAATTTTTATTTTAGACATGGGAGAACCAGTTAAAATAAGTGATTTGGCTAAGAAGATGATCAAATTGAGTGGCTGTACTGAAGATGAAATCGAAATTGTTGAGACTGGAATTAGACCGGGGGAAAAATTATACGAGGAATTATTAGTCGATAAAGAAAAATCTCCAAATCAGATTCATGACAAGATATTTGTGGGTAATATTACTGGTTATGAATCAAGTTATGTATTAGAATTTGTGCGTCATTTACCTCAAGAGAAGCAAAAATTAGCGGAAAAACTGATTGAATTTGCTAACAGCTCAAGTAAGAAGAAAAAGTAAAAATTGGAGAGTGGATAATGGATAGTAGAATCTTTTTATCATCCCCTCACATGAGTGAGGAAGGCTTTGAACAATATTATGTTAAACAAGCATTTGAAACGAATTGGATTGCTCCTCTTGGAGAAAATGTAAATAAGTTCGAGACTGAATTGTGTGAATATGTTGGATGTTCTCATGCTGCAGCTTTGTCATCTGGGACGGCGGGACTTCATTTAGCGTTAAAAGCTGTTGGAGTTGGCAGAGATGATATAGTACTTTGTCAGACACTTACCTTTTCAGCAACTGTAAATCCAATAATCTATCAAGGTGCAAGACCTGTTTTTATTGATAGTGATTATGATACATGGAATATGGATCCTATCGCTTTGAGAAAAGGATTAGAAAAATATCCTAACACTAAAGCAGTAATTGTTGTTCATCTTTATGGTTTAGTGGCTAATCTTGATGAGATTCTTTTAATTTGTAATGAGTTTAATGTTCCGTTAATTGAGGATGCTGCAGAGTCATTGGGTTCCACTTACAAAGGAAAACAAACAGGTGTTTTTGGAAAAATCGGAATCTTTTCTTTTAATGGTAATAAAATTATTACTACTTCTGGAGGTGGAATGTTAGTCTCTGATGATGAGAAGTTAGTAGAAAAAACTCGCTTTTGGGCTACACAGTCAAGAGACGAGGCACGACACTATCAACATAGTGAGATTGGCTATAATTACCGACTGAGTAATGTTTGCGCTGGCATTGGTAGAGGGCAGTTGAAAATTTTGAATAAAAGAATAAAAAAGAAAATTGAAATATATGATTATTATAAAAAAGAACTAGCTTATATCAATGATATTACGTTTATGCCCAATAATGATTGGTGCGAGCCAAATTTTTGGTTAAGTGTGATCCAGTTAGAAAATAAGCCGCCAGAAGAGCTGATTCTAGCTTTAGAAAAAGAAAATATTGAATCTAGACCACTTTGGAAGCCAATGCATTTACAGCCGATTTTTGAAAAGTATGATTATATTGGCGGGAATGTTTCGGAAACATTATTTAGTAAATGTATTTGTTTGCCTTCAGACACAAAAATGGATATTTATGAGATTAGAAGAGTGGTCAACGTAATTAAGAGAGTGTTTAAGGATGATAAATAATAGTGTTTATTTCAAATATTTTAAGAGACTAATAGATATTATTTTATCTTTGCTTGGGTTATTACTCTTATCTCCAGTAATGATTATAACTAGTTTAGCAATTAAAAAAAAATTAGGAACGCCAGTGATTTTTAGACAGGAGCGTCCAGGGAAAGATCATAAAATATTCTCAATGTACAAATTTAGAACAATGTCTGATGAGACAGATATAGATGGGGTTATGTTACCTGACAAGGAAAGGTTAACAAATTTTGGGAAATTTTTGAGATCAACGAGTTTGGATGAATTGCCAGAGCTATTTAATATTTTAAAAGGAGATATGTCGATAATTGGTCCGAGACCGCTACTAGTCGATTATTTGTCATTGTATAATAGGGAGCAAAAAAAACGTCATTTAGTTCGCCCTGGATTGACAGGTTTGGCTCAGGTAAATGGCCGAAATGAAATAAGTTGGGAAGATAAATTTAAATTAGACGTAGATTATGTTAACAACATAACTTTTGCGAATGATTGTAAAATACTTATTTTAACAGTAAAAAAAGTATTCCAACGAGAAGGGATAACATCTATTAGCAGCAGTACAGTGGAAAAATTTGAAGGAAATAGTAATAAAATTAATAAGTAAAGAAAGCCAGTTGAAGTAGAGGGAAATTTTAACAAATTGAAAGTATTAAATGAGTAGGAGATTAGCTAGTGAAAAAAATATGGATTTTGAATCATTATGCTATTGATATGTATTTTAATAGAGGTGGAAGACACTATGAGTTTGCTCGTAAACTTATAGAAAAGGGATATGAAATAACTATATTTTGTTCAAACGTTAGCCATACTAATAATGAAAGTATGCCAGTTTATGGAAAATATATGCAAGATAATATAGATGAGATAAAGTTTATTTTTGTTCCGACCAAAAAATATAGTAAAAATAGTTTTAGCAGAATAATAAATATGATGCAGTTTTATTTTAGAATGAAGGGGATAGGTGAACATGTTGCAAAAAAGGAAGGAAAGCCAGATATCATTATCGGTTCTAGTGTTCATCCGCTGACAATGCTACGAGGAATATTTCTATCTAGAAAATTTAAAATTCCAAATGTTTGTGAAATTCGAGATCTGTGGCCAGAAGCAATTTTCAAATTTAGTAAGCTATCGCGAAATCATCTTCTTGGAAGAATGCTCATGCGAGGTGAGCATTGGATTTATAGGAGTACAGATGCGATAATTTTTACTAAAGAAGGGGATATTGACTACTTGAGGGAGAATTATTGGACTTTGGATACAGGCGGAGATATTGATCAAAATAAAATTTTTTATATAAATAATGGAGTGAATTTAAATAAATATTATGATTTGGAAAAAAATTATTTCTTTGATATTGATTTAGAAAATGAGAAAAAGAAGATTGTTTATACTGGATCTCTGAGACCAGTTAATGATGTTAATAAGTTGATTGAAGTAGCTGAATTGTTAAAAGACAACACTGAAATTATTTTTTTAATATATGGAGAGGGTTCAGAAAAAAATAGATTGATAGAATCAATAAAGAAAAAGAATTTAACTAATATAATTATAAAAGGTAGTGTTGAAAAAGAAAAGATACCATATATTCTTAGTAGATCAAGTTTGAATTTGCTACACTATTCTGAAAATTTATATGATTGGTCAAGAGGAAACAGTTCTAATAAGTTGTTTGAATACTTAGCTTCAGGAAAAACAGTAGTGTCTACTGTAAAAATGGGGTATTCAGTTTTAGAAAAGTATAAGTGCGGAATTGAATCGGTTAGTAACGATGCTAATGATATAGCTGATGCTATATTAAGTATAATTAATAATCCTCATTTTGCTAAGACGTTAGGCGAAAATGCTAAAGAAGTTGCTAAACAGTTTGATTTTGGAACTTTAACTGATGAATTAGAAATGGTTTTGTGTAAGACGGAAGGATATTATTATGATAAGAAATAGCCAAACTCTGAATAGTATTCTATGTTCCGTATTAATCTTTATTGGAACATTATTAATACCAATGAAAAATTTTTTTAATTCAGGAAGTATTGTCTATGTAGTAACAATTTTTCTCATTGTTTTATTTTTATGGAATAATGGATTAAATTTACGAATTTTTTTTACACTCTTAATTATAAGTATATTTTTTTTGTTTAGTGCTGTTTTTTTCGGAAATACTGCTAGTGTACTGGAAATCTATTTGAATTTTTTCAAATTTGGCTTTATATACTACTGGTTTTTTTCTGGAATATCAGATGTTAATATTTTTTCAAAAGTTTTTCTAGTAGTGTCTTTATTTGCTTCTCTAATTATTTTTCTCGAAATATATTTTTTTAAGAGAGAAATAAATTATATGTCTATTGGGGTAGATCTTACATTTATTTTGGTCGCATCATTGTTATATTTGATAGTAAACAGTGATGTTAGGTTTAAACCAGTATTCATTTTGTGGTCTTTTTTTCTAATGATTTTTTGTCTAGTATATGGAAATAGAATGTCAGCCGTTAGTATGATGCTGATATTTGTTTATTATTTTATGTCTAAAGATGTTACAAAACGAGTAAAGAATCAAATGTTAAAAACAGGAGCTTTATTGGGTTTATTTACTATTATATTATACACATATAAAGCCCTCGTCAATTGGGTCTGGAGTTTTCTTGTTTCCAAAGGAATTACTTCTTATTCTCTATTTAAAATTAAAGCTATGATAGAAAATAATGATTTTGACGTGATTTCTTCTGGTAGAGATAGTTTATATTTGTTTGCTTTAGAAACAATAAAAAATAATAATTTAATGCCAGTAGGGGTTGGTTATTTTAGTGTTAATACGAATTTTCTTTATCCACATAATATATTTCTTGAATTATTCTTAGACTTTGGTTTTTTTGCATTTCCACTTATTATTTTAACTGTAAATTGGATGATATCTAGTATTAAAAGATGCTCTAAGAATACTAAATTCTTGATAAATGTATTTCTTATTTTTGCTTTTAGTAGATTATTGGTAAGTTCTTCATATTGGCTAGAGCCTTCTTTATGGAGTGCCTTTGGTTTGATTTTTACTAATGGTAGGAGGCGTTCATAGTTTATGAAAAAAATATATGTCTTGGTTGAGGCGTATCCCAATTTGGATGGCGAAAGAAAAATGAATTATGTCCATACTAGACATATTAGGTACATTTCTGAAGGTTTTCAAATACAAGTGATTTGTTTTACTGCAGGTAAAGATTATGTGATTGATGGTGTTCATGTGACTAACTCAGATAACTTAGATCAAAAATTTTCTTGTGATATTGAGCTTAACTCAATCCTAATATGCCACGCTCCAAATCTTAGACATCATTATAAAGTTTTAAAGAAATATGAAAGCTTATTTTGTAAAATAATTCTATTTTTTCATGGTCATGAGATACTATATATTAATAAATACTATCCTAAGCCATATAACTATATGAGAAATGAAATTAAACGATTATTTCAAAATGTATATGACTTTATTAAGTTGCATGTATGGAAAAAATATTTACTTAGTAATTCCAATATTCATTCTATATTTGTTAGTAAGTGGTTTGCGAATGAAGTAATGAATAGTTTTAAATTAGATAAAAATCAAAGAATAAATTTTGAAGTCATTAATAATTCTGTAGGAAACTTTTTTGAAGTGAATAGTTACAAACCTAGCTACCCATTAAAATATGATTTTATTACAATACGTAATAATTTTGATCAGTCAACTTATTGTATAGACTTAATAAGTGATTTAGCATTAAATAATTCGAACCTAACTTTTTTAGTTATAGGAAAAGGACAGTTTTTCAATTATAATAGCAAACCAGATAATATGATGATTATTGATACAGAATTAACACACGATGAGCTTTCTAGGTATATAAACCAAAGTAAAGCAGCATTAATGCCCACTAGACAAGATACACAAGGGGTTATGGCGTGTGAATTGGCAACGTTTGGTATACCGACAATAACGTCTAGAATAGCTGTCACAGAAGAGATTTTTTTATCTTTTGAAAATGTTTATTTAATTGATAATAGTTTTAAGGACTATAATAGCTTTATCAGAAAAAATATTCCGTTACAAGTAGCAACTCGAAAAAATAAATCTTATTTTTCAACGCGTACTATAGAAAAAGAATGTGAATTTATTAGGAAAGGGGAAAAGTAGTAGTTGAAGAAGATATTAATTGTGACGCATTGGTTTTATCCCGATCAAGTTCCTAGAGCATTTAGAAGTTTTGAGCTTTACAAAGGTCTTTTAAGAAAAGAATATGAAGTAGATGTAATTGCCTCTAAAGAAAAAAAATTCTATAAATCGAATTTTGAATTAGAAACCGCCAGTGCACCAAATAAATTAACTAGACCTACTAAAGTAACAATTAAAAATCGAATTAAAAAACATTATTTTTTCAGTTTTATTTTGAAATTTCTATTGTATTTTATTGGGGAATTACCGTTTCTTACAAGAAGAAAATATTTGCTTGAAACGTTAAAAAGAATAGATATTAATGACTATGATAGAATCATTGTAATTTCATTACCATTTTATACTGCATACTATACTTCTAAATACTTAAATAGAATAAAATGGAGCGGAAGAAAAATCTTAGATTTGGGTGACCCTTTTTATGGTTATCAAGTAAAGCGAGCGTTCTATTTTAAAGACATTCAAAAGGCTGTGTTGAATGTCTTTGATTATATAACTGTGCCTATTATCGAATCATTATCTTATTACTATCCCTATGTTCCTTCGGAAAAGTTACAAATAATACCACAGGCTTTTGATTTAAATGAAGCTAATATTGGAAAATATAGGAGAAATGATGTTCCTACATTTGGATATGCTGGAACATTTTATGCAGATATAAGAAATCCTAGAAAGTTATTAGACCATCTAGAACAATTGGAAGAAGATTTTATTTTTGAAATATATACAAAAAAGGATTCCAATATATACTATAATTTATTGCGTCCATATGAAGAAAGAATGAAAGGGAAAATTGTTATACATGAGCCTATTGAACGTCTAGAATTGATATATAACTTTAGTAAAATGGATTTCTTAATAAATTTGGAAAATTTATCAGGCGTACAAATACCATCTAAACTTATAGATTATGCTTTGACCAAACGCCCTATATTATCTATTATGCCTTCGGATGATAATCTTGAAAATTTAAAATTATTTATTCAAGGAGATTATAGTAAACAGACTTTAGTGGATTTAAATGATTATGACATTAACATTGTAACAGAAAAGTTTCTTACTCTTCTGGAGGAGCACTAATATGATTGATAAATTGAAAAGTTCAAGTTTTTTTAAATCTATTTTTCAGTTAGCTTTAGGTTCAATTATCGCTCAACTAGTAGTTGTTGCAATTTCACCTTTTATAACGAGAATATATTCGGTCGAAGAGATGGGGCAATATGCGTTGGTTCTTACAGTTACATCTATTTTTGGTTCAGTTATTAATTGGAAATATGATGTTGCAATAGTGACATGCGATGAAGTTGATGTTACTGAATTAATTAGTACATCTATTGTATCGTCTATAATAAGTGTAGTGATAATAAGTTTTAGTTTATCAATTTATACATTTCATTCTAGTGTAAATTATACTTTACCAATGATTTTGATGATTAGTCTACTACTATTTTTTATGGGAGTAACCAATATTTTAATAGGGTATAATAATAGAATGAAAGAGTATAAGCTTATTTCACAAATAAATGTTGTCAGGACGTCTAGTCAGAATATTTTCCTGTTAGCTTTTGGTTTTTTTAAGCTAGGCGTACTGGGGATGATTAGTTCTCAGATAATTGGAATTTTATTTGGAACAAAAAAACAACTACAGAGCCTTAGGAGAGATAAACTTAAACTCAAATTTTCTTGGGCTAGTACATTTAGAACATTTAAAAAGTATAAAAAATTTCCTATATATTCTTTGCCAGCTAATATTACCAATAATTTGTCTTACTCAATTCTAAATTTTTTTATTTCTATATTGTATGGATTGGAAGCTCTTGGATTTTATTCCATCACATTTAGAATTCTAGGACTTCCTTTATCACTTGTTAGTGCCAATGTTTCAAAAGTTTTTTTTAGAGACGCACTTGAAGAAAAAAAAAATACAAGTAATTTTAAAAATACATTTTTTAAGTCAACAATTTTCTTAGCAAGTATGGCAATACCTATGATAATAGTATTAATGTGTTTCGGTCCTATACTATTTCAAACTTTTTTTGGTTCAGAGTGGTATGTAGCTGGAGAGTATGCAAGAATTTTAGCCCCCATGTTTGGAGTTAGGTTGGTTGTTAGTGCGTTAACGCAAGGTTTTATTATTGCTGGTAGGCAAAACTTGGAGTTATTTTTTCAAATATTGTTTTTAACAAGCTCAGTTTTAAGTTATATAATTTCTTTGGGCCTATCACTTGATATTAAAATATTTTTGATAATATATTCGGTAATAAATACATGTGCATATTTAGCTTTGTATTTTTGCTTATTCTTACTTAGTAGAGGAGAAAAAAATGATTAATATAATTGGTTTAGGTTATATTGGATTACCAACAGCCTTAATTTTGGCTGCTGCGGGTAACAAAGTTGTTGGTACTGACTATAATGAAGAGGTAGTTTCAAAATTGAGTAGGAGAGAGCTAACTTTTGAAGAAGAAGGTTTAGAAGAACTATTTAAAAAGGCCTTGTCAAAAGAAATTGTTTTTTCTAATAATTATGTATCAACTGATTTCTATATTGTGACAGTTCCAACCCCTTATGATAAACAAAATAAGAAAATTGATCCTTCATATGTTATATCTGCAACAAAACAAATTTTAGATATTTGTGAAAAAGGAACTATTTTAGTGATTGAATCAACTGTGTCACCTGGAACAATTGATAAATTCATTAGGCCTTTAATTGAAGAGTCAGATTTAACACTGAATGAAGATATATTTTTAGTGCATGCTCCTGAACGAATTTTACCAGGGAAAATGATTGTTGAATTAGAGAACAATTCTAGAACTATTGGGGCAGACTTACCTGAGATTGCTGAAAAAGTAAAGGCTGTTTATTCTACGTTTTGTAAAGCTGAAATTGTTTGTACGGATATACGAACAGCTGAAATGAGTAAGGTTGTGGAAAACACATTTAGAGCTGTTAATATAGCATTTGCTAATGAACTTACTAAGATTGCTCGTTACGACAATCTTAATGTTCATGAAATAATTAGAATTGCAAATATGCATCCACGAGTAAATATTCTAAACCCAGGTCCAGGAGTGGGGGGCCATTGTATTCCTGTAGATCCATGGTTCTTAGTTGGTGACTATCCTAGGCTAACAAAGATAATATCTACGGCGTTGGAAATAAATGAGTCAATGCCTGAACTTGTTTTGAAAAGAATTCATGATATTATGAAAGAACATAGTATACTAGATAAAAACAAAGTAGGTATTTATGGACTTTCTTATAAACAAGATGTTGATGATTTTAGAGAGAGTCCAACACTGCAAATGTTTGAAAAAATGGAAGAAAACTTTGCCACTCCATTTAGAGTTTATGATCCTATGATTAATAAAAAAATAGTGGATACACAGGAATTTGATTTTACAACTTTTGTACAAAAAAGTGAGCTTCTTGTTTTGATGGTACCACATTCACAAATTAAGGACAGTGCTGAAGTATTAGCTAATAAAGTAGTTTTGGATATACACAATCTATTTGATTTTACATATAAATTATAGAAACACTATGGAGAGTTAGAATGAGAAATAATGTAAATATTAGGTATATGATCAGAAGTAATTGATACGGTTTAGCGTTATTAAAAGACGTTATATATAATGCCCCGATAAAAAGACCAGCGAACTGAAATGGACGCTATGGGCAAGGTTTAATGAAAGAATGTGGATGGAGAAGTTAATATTTTATAAATAGAAAATTTTGGTTTAATTTATTAGATGTTTGAAAATCAGCTAATAATTAATTTGATCTAAATATTGTTGATAAAACTTTCTTCCAGATATTACTTTAATCGAGTAAGACTGAAGCTATGTATGTTTTTGTCGAATTGTTAGTTTCTCTACTTCTTATAGAGGTATAAAGAGAAAACTTTTTGAATCATATCCTATAAAAAGGTTAGGTGGAAAATTGATGATCCCTATTTTATTGATGGGTGGTGGCGGTCATTGTAAAAGTGTGATAGATACCATTGAGAGAGCAGGAGTTTACAATGTAGTGGGAATTACTGATTTAGTTGAAAAAAAAGGAAGAAAAGTGAGTGTTTATCCAATTGTTGGTACAGAAGAAGATCTGGGCTACTGGTATAAAGAGGGCGTGAAAAATTGTTTTATTACATTAGGAAGTATTGGCAACTCGGAGGTTAGAGAAAGATTATTTCTAAAAGCTAAGAAAATTGGTTTTTCTTTTCCAGTTATCAAAGATATTAGTGCTATAATTTCTAAAGGAGTTAATATTGGTGAAGGGAGTTTTATTGGTAAAGGAGCAATTTTAAATACTGATGTAAGAATTGGAATAAATACTATTATTAACACAGGAGCGATCATTGAGCATGACTGCGAAATTGGTGATTTTTCACATATTTCTCCTGGGGCCACTCTTAGCGGAAGTATTAGGGTGGGATATCATAGTCATATCGGAACTAACTCTACCGTGATTCAAGGATTAGAAATTGGTAATAAAACTATTATTGGTGCTGGAAGTGTTGTGATAAAAAATATAGAAGATAATACGATTGCTTATGGTAACCCTTGTAAAGCAAGGCATTAATTGATATCAAAGATAGCTTCTGTATATTAAATGTAGCCATTGAGTTCATCAAATTTTCTTTTAGATACTTCTTCATTCACAGAGATGGTGAATGAAGAAGTAATCATTATTATGTATTCGGTTCTATAATTCTGTCCTATCTTTCTCAGTTTCCTTTATGATATAGATAGGTCTTTTTTTTGTTTCCATAAATATCTTGCCAAGATATTTTCCAATAATACCCAAACTTAAGAGCTGCATCCCACCAACAAATAAAAATATAGATACCATAGAAGGCCAACCAGAAGTGGGATCGCCATAAATCATCGCTCTAATAATAATAAAAATTAACGCAATACCTGAAAAGACACAAGAAAGTGCGCCAACAAATGAGGCAATATTTAGGGGGGTATCAGAAAAATTTACAATACCATTAATGGAATAGTCAAGTAACTTCCAGAAGGACCAAGAAGTTTCACCAACTTGTCGTTCACGATTTTCAAAAGAGATATATTCTGTCTCGAAACCAACCCAGCTAAAAATCCCTTTAGAAAAGCGATTATATTCTGATAATTCTAAAATGGCATCAACCATTTGACGTGTCATTAATCTAAAATCTCTAGCACCGTCCACCATCTCTGTGTCGCTGATTTTATTTATTAATTTGTAAAACTGTTTAGCAAAAAAACTTCTGATCGGAGGTTCTCCTTTTCTATCTGAGCGACGTGTTCCGACGCAATCAATAGATTTACTGGTTAATAATTCAATCATTTCTGGAAGTAATTCGGGTGGATCTTGTAAATCAACATCCATTAACGTAATAAGTTCACCAGTCGAATTCTGTAATCCAGCATAAATTGCTGATTCTTTTCCAAAGTTTCTTGAGAAGGAGATATAGCGAATATTTTTATCAGCTTTGTGTAGAGACTTGATAACTTCTAAAGATTTGTCTATAGAACCATCGTTAACAAAAATATACTCAAAACGATATTGCAAAGTTTCTCTTACTTTTTCCATTTCTTTATAAAAAAGTGGGATAGCTTCTTCTTCATTGAAACAGGGGATGATTATTGATAATGTTTTATACATCAGTGTTTAAATTCCTTTCTGGTTTATTTATAAATGTAGTTTTAGATAAACTATACTAGTAAATAAACCCTACCTTGTTAGTATACTTTAAGACGTCAGTTCATTCAACTCTATGAAGAAAGATTACTTCTTTGTTTTGATCACTAATTGAGTCATGTATGTTTGATTAACTGAATTTAAGACCATCGTTTCCTTGGTTTAAGGAAATAAATAGTGTAAAATTAAGTTTATTGTTGATAGTCAATGACTAATGATATAGGTCAGGGTCTTAATTATTTTTGAACATGTGTTGTAATGGCTTAGTAAAGAAAAGACTGATTGAAGAACTGTCTAAATTATGAAACAAGTGACTCGCGTTGATTTCGTGAGACGTTGAAATCGTAAAAGGCTAAAACTAAATACGGATTCAGAACTTTAATTTACTTTAAAGTATGACGATGTTTGAAAAAATACAGGAATTTATTTAAAAGGAGTTTTCAAATGGAAAAGTTGAAGCAATACTTAATGTCGTTTAATTTTATGAATGAAGAGAGATATGCCATTTTTATGTACTTAGTGATGGGTGGCATTACGACTGCGATAAATATTATTGTTTTTTGGTTATGTAATAGTATTCTAGGAGTCACATATTCTGTTGCAACTGTTATTGCCTGGGCTTTTTCAGTTTTATTTGCTTACATTTCTAACAAATTATATGTGTTTGAAAGTAAAAATATCTCCATTAGAACATTGATTACAGAGCTACTGTCTTTTATTGGTTTTAGACTTCTTTCATTGTTAATCGATTTATTGGTAATGTATGTCTGTGTTAGTTTGTTAAGTATAAATGCTACGATTGCTAAAGTGTTAGCAAATATTGTAGTACTAATAATCAATTATGCTTTTAGTAAGTGGTTTATTTTTAAAAAATAATAAAATAGATTGAAAAATGACAAATAATTAGTTGTGCGTATGTATTATTGTGCAAAGCAATTATTTGTCATTTTTATTTGGATAATTTTATACAAAATTTTTTCGAAAATCTCTCCACTTTTTAGTGAATTGAAAGACCCACACAGACAAATTACCATAACCCTTCATTTTCTTTACCGTTTTGACTTGTGAATCCACCTTATGATAAGAGTGTATAAATTATATTCGTTAAATATACCAGACGTGGTATGAAAAAATAACATACACGAAAGAGAGTGGTTTAATAATGGCAAATGAAAAGATGGTATTATCCCGAAATGGCATTAATTTAATTAAAAAATGGGAAGGCGTACGATTAACTTCGTACAAAGATTCGGTTGGTGTTTGGACAATTGGATATGGTCATACAAAAGGTGTGACAAGTGGAATGACAATAACTCAGGCACAAGCAGAGGCCTATCTTAAAGAAGACATTATCAGTCATGTTGCTCATATGAAAAAAGTAATTAGTGTTAACCTTAATCAGAATCAGTTTGATGCTTTAGCGAGTTTTCATTTCAATTTAGGTGCATATATCTTACAAAATGATGCGACTCTATTAAATTTTATTAACAGTAATCAGTGGCAAAATGTAGGGACTCAGATGAAAAAAAATGTTTATGCGGGAGGTTCTGTCTTACAAGGATTAGTAAATCGAAGAAATGATGAAGTGAAGTTACTATTGACCACAGTAACTAATCCTAGCCCGACCTATCCAGCGATTGAGTTATTTTCTTCAATCATTCTAATCACTAATGCGACTAATTATTATGATGGGTCAGTTATTCCTGCAGCAGCAAGAGGAGGAGCTTACACCGTAATTGAAACAAAAAATATTACTCAACAATCAAACAGCCTTCGAATATACAAACTAAAGGAATTGAATCAATGGGTGTTAGAGCAAGACGTGACGAAACAAGTAACGACCTTTTCTTATATGGCCAAGTATTCATCAGTTTTGTTGAACAGCAATGCTAGCCGGTATTTTGATGAAACGGTAATCCCAGTGGCTGCTAGGAACCAAGCCTACACAATTATCGATCAAAAAAGTATTACGAAACGATCAAATAGCGCTCGAATTTACAAACCGAAGGAGTTAAATCAGTGGGTAGTAGAACAAGATTTAACAAAACAAGCGACGACGTTTGCTTATGTGGCTAACCATTCTTCTGTTATGCTGAATAGTAATGCTAGTAGGTATTTTGATGAAACGGTAATCCCAGTAGCTGCTAGGAATCAAGCCTATACAATTGTCGATCAAAAAAGTATTGTGAAGCGCTCGAATAGTGTTAGAATTTACAAATTAAAGGAGTTAAATCAGTGGGTAGTAGAACAAGATATGACGAAGCAAGAGACGACATTTGCTTATGTGGCTAACCATTCTTCCGTTATATTGAGTAGCAATGCCAGCAAATATTTTGATAACTCCACGATTCCATTAAATGCTAGAAACCAAGCCTATACAATTGTGGATCAAAAAAGTATAGTGAAACGGTCAAATAGTGTCCGGATATACAAATTAAAAGAGTTGAATCAGTGGGTAGTGGAGCAAGATATTAATGCGCAAAGCACAACATTCCCGTACTTAGCTGTTAATAGTTATGGAATGTTACAATCTAATGCAAGTCAGTATTATGATCTTTCTGCCATTTCGCCATCAGCAAGAGGTAAGAGCTATACAATTGTCGATATGCAAAGTATTGTAAAACGATCAAATAGTGTTAGAATTTATAAATTGAAGGAGCTGAATCAGTGGGTAGTGGAACAGGACGTAAGAGGAACTACTGTTAAGCCAAGCACGATTAATTATGCCTTGCCTGTTCGCAAAGGAACGCCGATTACCTCTTATTTTGGACCACGTTGGGGTCAAAATCATAATGGGATTGATTTTGGTGCAGCAATGGGAGAGCCGATCTTTGCTTCTAAGGATGGGGTAGTAGTGGAATCTATGACTACAGCTCAATCTGGTGGATTTGGAGAGTATATTATTGTAAAGCATAATGATGGCAATATGACAGGCTATGCTCATATGTCTCAACGAATGAAAAAAGTTGGCGATAAGGTCGTTCAAGGGGAACAAATTGGTAAGATTGGAAACACAGGTGATAGCACAGGCCCTCATTTACATTTTAGTGTGCAAACTGGAACTTGGGGACCGTATAAGAATCCGGCTCCAATTTTAGGGATATAAAACGAGATTGTAAATATGAACTATAGTGTTTATGTTCCCAGCAATACGTCAATTATTAGTTTTGGATTCTGAGAGGAAGGCTCTGTTACATAGTTAGCATTTAACTATGTAACAGAGTTTTTTGGGAGATTTAAAAAATAGCAGGCTGAAAGTTAATATGTTATCAGTTATATTTGTTGCCTTTTTCTCCACCATCCCCCCAAACTCAAAAGAAGCAATACACCAACAAGAGAAATTAATATCTCAGTCTTTACACCAGTCTGAGGTAATTTAATAAAGCCCCCCGTCGTCTCATCTCTAATGACTACTTTCCTATCAGATTGATTGCTACTTGCCAAACGTTTCAGGATCACTGTCCCTACTTCTAAAGTATCATCAGATTCATTGTAGTGACAAGTAAAAGGAAAGGGATTCCAAATAGTTGGAGTTCCATATTTTTTTATATATGATTTCTCATCCCATGTAAGTGTATAAGTGCTTTTTTCTTTATTATAGCCAGTAAAATCATAAATATGATTGTTTACGATCAATGATCGACTCGAAAAAGTCCACAGTTGTTGTTCACCGTCAATGTTAGCTTCCCATTTACCTTGTAATACAGCGGGGAGATCTTGGCCATAAGTATAGTTTGAGAAAACATTTTGATAGTTTTTTACATCTGTTGTCGCTCTATCTTGAATAATAGTGCCTGCTCTTTGATAACTAACTGCTCCGACTTCGATTGTGTCTAATTTGGTATTGTAGCTAAACTGATAGGAAGAAGGAGTCCATGGTGCTGGATTTCCATAATTGAAAATATAGGAGTCTCTGTCCCAGAAAAGAGTATAAGTGCTCCCAGTAACGCCGTAAGCGATGATAGAGTATGTCGTAGTATTAAAGGTTAAGTTTTGACCAGATAGGGAAAGATGCCGATAGCTTCCATCAATACTGGCCGTCCAGTCGCCCGCTATTTTACTGGGAAGATTCTTATTTTCTACATAGTTGTCATAAGTAATATTGTCACTCTTTTTCGCAAATAGGGATATTGTCTTAGTTTGATTAGGCGAAGCTTCGTTCGCATAAGTAACCATGGGTTGAAGTTGTAATAGTACCAAAGACAAAAGACTAATGATCATTGATCTCATAATAAGGTCTCCATAAATTTAGTTGTATTTCTTACAATTGACTTTTAAGAAATGTATACGTAACTTAAAGTAATTAAAGAAATCTTTTTGTAATACAAATGTAACATTTAAAAAGCGATAAGTCTAGCTTATTTTTCAAATTGTGTATAAATTGATGAAAGATAGAGGGGATGGGAGATTGAAATGAGGAGCTAAGCTAATAGAAAATTTTCAAAAATGAACAAAACTAATTCTTTTTTCAATTATTTTATTTCCTTTTCTTCGTAATTGGCACAATTCTTGCGATATAAAAAAGCCTCTCAAATTGGCGTATAACAAACAATTTGAGAGGCTCCTATCCATATTTTTTAATTAAACAATCACTTGACTTAACTTACCACTTCACATACATGAGTTTTTAGGACGAATCGTTGAAGATACGGATTGTATTTGGGACGATCCCGTATGTAAAGATGATGGTGTCAGTGACCACAGTGACGTTTGAGACAGAGTTTTTTGAGGTGATGGAGAAATTGTTAGTGGAAGGGATCTAGAAGTTACTAACTCAAGTGATGGATTCATAAAACAGTTATTTAATTAAGAAAGAAATTTTTGCCCATGTCAGCAATTAGTTGACATGTAAGAGGCTGTTACGTTGACGAGTGATCAGACATTAAAGATTGATATTACAGTGTTTTGGGCTTATTTAGAACAACTCAAGCAGTTAGACAATCATGTCGCCTGAAACCCTTTTCTGCTAGTGGATTTATGGAACGATTGTTATTAAAATACGTATTTCAATGAGTGACTTATCCTTTATCTAATAATCTTGAAACTTGTTATTTAAATGAATGAAGAAATATCGCTCATGTCAGCAATTAGTTGACATGTAAGAGGCTGTTACGTTGACGAGTGATCAGAGATTAAAGATTGATATTACAGTGTTTTGGGGTGGTTTAGAACAACTCAAGCAGTTAGACGATCATGTCGCCTGAAACACTTTTATGCCAGTGTGTTTCTGGAACACTTGTTATTAAAATACGCATTTCAATGAGTGACTCATCCTTCATCTACTAATCTTGAAACTTGTTATTTAAATGAACGAAAAAATATCGCTCATGTCAATGATTAGTTGACAAATCAGAGGCTGTCAATTTGATGGATGACTAGGTTTTATAGACTGATATAACAGCCTTTTTAGCCGATTTTGTTCACTTGAATCAGTCCATGGATCATGTCAACTGACTGCGCATTAAACGATAATATAAATGAGCGTGTGTTATTTTAAATGAACTCTTGATGAAGATAGAAAACTGTTTAAAGATACTTATTACTATCTTTACACAGTTTTCACTATTTGTAAAAGGGCCTAACTCGTGCCTTTTTGCTATAGTCGTGACTCGTTTTTGTTTTAAAAGGTTGTTAGATCGGTAATTACAGAGAATTTGCCAATGAATGAATACAAATTCTACTCAAAAAGGCATGAGTTAGATGGAAAATTTTTTTTTCAATTAAAAACAATCTATATTAATTTGGAAGTTACACCATTCTATACGTACTGCTATAATTAGTTCCAACTATTGAGTCATTTATTTGTGGTATCAAAAAGATAAAAAGGGTTAGCAGTGTTTTAAGAATGTCCGTGAAATCTGGATAAAGGGATTATCTCGAATGAAATTACTGATATTAATGACTAAGTAGATGTAATCCTAATTAACGGGAGACTACTCATTAGTTAGATCGCTCTTATCTGAGGCTGTCGATTTGCTATCAGGGTATTCGGAGATCAACTGGCTCATTATCAGTACATTACTCGCTCTAATCACTGGCGTTCCTACATTTTGGGAGTTTGCTAGAAATTAGAGTATTTTTGTGGTAATTTAACTATTGAGAAATAGCTAGATTTGGATGATCTGTTTATTAAGCTCTTATTTGATAGAATTATGTCAAATTCTGGTGCTTTAAATTGAATAGTAAAACTCAAATAATATGAGGATCACTCGCAAAAAATAGGAATATATCTGTTATTAATTGATTTTTGTGCTAAAATCGTAGTTAAACTGACTAGAGAAAGTTATTGAAGTGCAATTTAACTCAAGTAATCTGATAATCAAGTAGGAGTGAATTAAGTGATGAAACTAGAAAACTTATTGAAAGGTATTAGTTATCACAGCAATCAAGCTGATTTAACAATAGATGTATCAGGGATTTTTTATGATTCTAGAATGGTAGAGACAGACTCTCTTTTTTTAGCATTAAAAGGGAAAAATAGCAACGGTCATGATTTCCTTAATCAGGCAATTGCGCAAGGTGCAAGAGCTGTTATTGTGGATGAACTAGTTAAATTGCCTCGAGCCAATAAGCTAATTGTCATTACAGTTAAAAATGTTAGGGAGGTCGCCCCAGCAATTGCTGCTAATTTTTTTATTCAGCCCTCAAAGGCATTTAAACTAATTGGTGTTACTGGCACTAATGGTAAAACGTCTGTGACGGCTATGATCGAGCATGTTTGTTTGACTTTAGGGGTTAATGTTGGCACAGTTGGGACGCTAGGAAATCGTATTAATGGTGAGGACGGTTTTGGTAAATCAACGACTCCAACTACACCAGAGGCCGTAGATTTGCAAGCCGCTTTTAATCAAATGAGACAAGCTGAGGTAGAAGTCGCAGCAATTGAAGTGTCGTCTATGGCTTTAGAGCAACAGAGAGTTGCAACTTGTGAATTTGCTTGTGCTATTTTTACTAATCTGACACAGGATCACTTAGATGATCATGGGACAATGGCAAATTATAAACAGGCCAAGCTAATGCTATTTAGTCAGACCCAAACAGGCCTTGTTAACTCTGATGATCCCATTGCGAATGATGTAACGGAGCTATTAGGTCAACAAAATTGTCCTTATTTAACCTATGGAATTGAAGCCAAGGCTGATCTTAGAGCAACAGAGATAAAGATGTCTTCGCAAGGTGTAAGCTACGTACTCATGAACGAGGGGCATTCCTATCAAGTTACGGTTCCTATCCCGGGAAAATTTAGCGTGTACAATTCGCTAGCAACAATCGGAGCGTGTCTCTCTCTAGGCTATGATGGCCAAGCTGTAATTGAGGCTCTGGCTAGTATGGGAACTGTTGCAGGACGGTTTCAGAGAATGCCATTGTCGAAACATTCTACGGCAATTATTGATTATGCGCATTCACCAGATGCTTTGAAAAGTGTAGTAGAAAGTGTCAAAGAATTTTCTAATGGCAAGACCTATTTAGTCTTTGGCTGCGGTGGAAATAGAGACAGTTCAAAAAGAAAAATCATGGGTGAAATTGCAGGAACAAGCGCAGATTACACTGTTATTACATCTGATAATCCTCGATTTGAAGACCCTTTAAAAATATGTCAAGAGATCGAAGCAGGGATAAAACCGATTTCGACTAATTTTGAGATTATTGTGGATCGAAAAGAGGCCATAAAAAAAGCAATCACACTGATGTCAGATGGTGATACGTTAATTATTGCTGGCAAAGGAAATGAAACCTATCAAATTATTGGCGATCAAAAGCATCATTTTTCCGATAGTGAGGTTGTAGCAGAGATCGTGAACTATAAGGGAATATGTGAAAAGTAAACAGATAAGAGAGGCGCATTTAAACAGACACTAGGAAATTTCTAAAAATAAGGGTAAAATTAATAGTAAGAAATGAGGGAGAGCGATGAGAAAAAAAGATAAGAAATGGCTAGGGTTCCTATTATTACTAGCAGTCGCTGTTGGATTAAGTGGCTGTCAAAATGCCCGAATGTGGTTCAAGGATTTTGAGCAATCATTTAAAGGCTTAAATATGACCATTCGAACTTATGATGATGAGAGTCAGATTATTGATGAAATTAAGGGGAAGTCAGTTTCGATTGAGCGAGACACTGATTTTGATACAGATGAAGAGAGTGCCGACTCATCTGTTTTACGTGTGAGTGTTGGTGGCAAAGAACTGCACCATGTTGGCTCTTCGATGGTAGTGGCGGAAAATGGTTTAGAAAATGTCTTTGATGAGTATGCACAAAAACATGATTTAAGCGACCAAGACCGTTCTTTACCGATGGTCAATAAGATGGTCGATGAGTTTAAAAACTCCTTTACTGGGAAAAAGAAGGTCATTTTAGTCCGCAGTCAAAGAGGGTACCCATTAGCAACTTATGCTGGAGATAAAGTCTCTTTGTATAAGACGGATGTACCAAAAAGTACGGGGATATTAATTGACGGTCAATATCTGTTCATCTATCGCTGTGACTATACGATTTATGATCTAGAATTACTAGAATAGGGGAGCAGACAGTGGCAGTTTATCTGATTTATTTCGTTATTATTATTATTTCTAACACAGTAGGTGCGGTTTCTGGAATGGGTGGTGGCGTGATTATTAAGCCTGTTCTCGATACCTTTGGCTTTCACTCTTTAGCTGCAATTAGTTTTTATTCCAGCGTCGCTGTTTTTACGATGTCAATCTCGTCTACCTACAAACAGCTTAGAAATGGAGTGAAAATCAAGTGGCTTCAGTCCCTTTTTATTTCAATTGGTTCAGTGATTGGTGGGATAGTCGGCAATAAACTTTTTACCTATTTACTTGATTTTTACGGCAGTCAGCGAGAGGTTCAATTGATTCAAATTGGTTTAACAATTGGCTCATTAGTGTTGGTCCTCATCTATACGTTAGGACGTGCTAAGACTCTTCACTTTAAAAGTCCAATAGCATACTTAGCAGTAGGGCTCTTTCTAGGAGGTTTTTCGACCTTACTAGGAATAGGGGGTGGGCCGATTAATGTTTCACTTTTAGTTTTTTGTTTCGGCTTAACGATGAAAGATGCGACAGTCTATTCGATTATCACGATTTTCTTCTCTCAACTAGCCAAATTGACGGAGGTTGGTTTATCGACGGGCTTTAATGTCTACGATCTGTCGATGCTTTTGGCGATCATACCTGCGGCTTTGCTTGGCGGTTATTTGGGTGGGGTTGTAAGTGGTAAAGTATCTGATAAAGTCGTATCGAAAATATTTATTTTAGTCGTAATTCTCGTGATTGGGATTAATCTTATGAATGGACTAAAATTATTTAGTTAATCAAAAAAGGAGCTGTGACTCATTAAGGTCACGGCTCCTTTTACTAATTATTTAGCTAGTTGTTCTATTAATGCAACAAAGGCATCAATGATTGATTGCATAAAGTCTTTTGTCCCTTGATTGTTGATGTTGCCATCATCGTCTAATAGGGTATGGACATTTGCAATATACGCTTCTGGTTGTTGTAATGGTTGGACATCTAGGAAAACTAAGCTTTGACGAAGATGATGATTAGCTCCGAAGGCACTTAAATTACCTGGGGACACACTGACAATTGCACCAGCTTTTTTCCCCCATAAATTGTGACCATAAGGGCGAGAACCAACATCTAATGCATTTTTGATAACAGCAGGAACTGAACGGTTATACTCTGGTGTGACAAATAGAAAGGCATCTTTATCACTCAGGTCTTGACGGAACTTAGTATAAGAGGCAGGAACACGATCATGGTCGTCAAAATCTTGGTTATAGATCTCTAATTGACTAATATCAATCAATTCAACCTCATAGCCTGCGGGAAATTGTCCTGCTAAGGCTTTAGCAATTTTCTTTGAAAATGATTCTTCTCTTAAACTTCCGACTAAGACACCAATTTTTTTATTTGACATATGTAAACATCCTTTCGTACCTTTATTTACTTACCATTAATTAGTAAGTGTTAACTTTAGTGTATAACTGATCTCAAAATAACGCAAGTAATTCGAATTAATGGCAATAAAACAAGCTTAAGCAGTCTTTACTTAAGCTTGTTTAGTGCATAATTAATTTCTTCCTGAACCTCTGGATCTGTTTCCTTAGTTTGGAGGTCTGCTAGAAAGTCAATGATGGCTAAATTGTCAGGTGTCGCCAGCTCACCTAGTGCCCAAGCAGCTGTTCCGCGAATAACGGGGCGAGGATCGTTGTCAATAAGGGCTAGTAAATTGGGGATTGCGGTTTTTACCTTAGCGTTGGCTAAGGCAATAATGGCATTCCGTTGAAGCGGTTTTTTTCCGCGCCACGAGCCTGCGAGAGAGCCAAAGGTTTCTTTAAATTCACGATTAGAAAGAGTCAACATAGGCGTCAAAAGTGGCGTAACAACTTCGGGATCAGGCTCCATTTCCTCGTGAAAATGAAAATCCTTCCCCTTATTAAATGGACAAACCTGTTGGCAAATATCACAGCCGTAAATAATCGTGCGAATTTTTGGACGATATTCTAATGGCATAAAGCCTTTAGTTTGAGTCTGATAGGACAAACATTTTTGGCCATTCATTCGCCCATCACCAAGAAGCGCTTCTGTCGGACAGAGGTCGATGCACTTGGTACAATCGCCACACTGAGAGTCAATGGGTGTATCAGGCTCGAAGGGAATATTGGTAATAATTTCCCCTAAATAAACATACGATCCAAACTCCTCAGTAATTAATAAGCCGTTTTTGCCAATAAAGCCTAGGCCTGCTCGTTGAGCAACAACAACATCAATCAACTCTCCTGTATCAACCATCGGCTTAAAGTGAAGTTCCTCGCTATCAGCAGTGTCTTTAATGAAGCTGATAAGAGCTTGTAGTCGTTCTCTCAGGATGTCATGATAATCAATCCCCCAAGAAGCGCGAGCGAAGCTTCCTCGTCGATCCCCTTTGACCGAAGGGGCTTTGGCTTTGATTTTAGTGGGATAGGCTAAGGCGATCGAGATGATTGATTGAGGGCGATCGAAAATTTTATCTGGATAGAGTCGTTCATCGATTTCAGGATGTTCGAAGCCTGTCGTGTGACCCGCAGCTTTTTGTTCTTCTAAGCTGTCTTTTAAATGGTCGAAAGGGGCAGCACTAGTAAAACCAATTTTATCAATTCCTAATTCTTGGCTAGCTTCGATAATTTTCTTTTTTAAGTCTTGATACATAGGAAAACCTCCATCTACTTGTAAAAAAAGGAGAGTTTTAAAATAATCTTAAATTAGCTTTCCCTTTGTCTGTAGTTATTATATGATAACAGTAGAGAAAAATAAACTATTTGAGGTGAGGATAATATGGCAATGACGAGAGATCGTAAGAAAAAGACCAACTGGCTAGGGATTAGCCTAGGAGTAGTAGCGTTTGTAGCAATTGCTGGTGGTGCAGCTTACTTTATTTTAAGTCAGCGAGAGCCGTACAAGGAGGCTCAAGAAGCCTATATAAAAGCACTTGAAAAGCAAGACTACAAAAAGTTGAGCCAACAGTTATCAACGTCTTCAATTAAACAGAGTGGTTATAAAAAGCAAGAAATTAATGATAAGTACGAGACCATTTTTAATGGATTGGGATTTAAAGAAATTGAAGCGAAAAATGTTAAAGTTGTTAAGGGAGAAGCAAAAGGAACCTTCCTGTTAACCTATAACCTTGAGATGCAGACGCCTTTAGGTGAGCTGAAACAAAGCTATGAGACAACACTTGTTAAAGAAGATGATACATACAAAATAGATTGGGCGCCGAATTTGATTTTTGAAGGGATGAGTGGCAAAGATGTCGTCTTACTTGATAAGGATACTCCTGCTCGTGGTGCAATAAAAGATCGCAATAGTGTCGAGCTGGCTAAAAATCAAGACGCTTCTCAAGTTGGGATTATACCTGGACAGCTAGGTGATGGTGAAGCCAAAACGGCAGCAATAAAAAAAATTAGTGAGACTTTAGGCGTGACAGAAGACTTTATTAATCAACAATTAAGTGCCAGCTGGGTTCAGGCAGATCATTTTGTCCCGATTAAAACACTGATTGATGAAACACCGAATCTGGATGGGCTGACAGGGGTTACCATCGGGCAAACGCCAATTCGTTATTATCCGCTTAAGGAAGCGGCGGCTCAGCTTATTGGGTATACAGGACAAGTAACGGCAGAAGATATTCAAAAAAATCCATCATTGACAGCTAATTCTTTGATAGGGAAAACGGGCTTAGAGGCTGCTTTTGACAAGGAACTACGTGGGGTAGAAGGTGGGAGCTTGAAAATTGCTGATGAAAATAGGCAGGAGAAAAAGGTCTTGATTCAGCAAGAAACGAAGGCCGGTGAAGATATTATCACCACGCTAGATGCCAATGTTCAAGCAAAAGCCTATGAGCAAATCGCAGCAGTTAAGGGTGCTACAGTTGTGATGAATCCTCTTGAAGGTGATTTGACAGCAATTGTCAGTAGTCCATCATTTAATCCTAATAAAATGGCTAATGGGATTTCTGAGAAAGAATATAATGACTATGCAACTAGTGATAACCAACCCTTTTTAGCTCGATATGCAACGGGCTATGCTCCGGGGTCGACGTTTAAAACCATTACGGCGGCTATCGGCATGGGGGCCGGCATTACTAAGCCGGATAAAACCAAGGCAATTCAAGGGTTAAAATGGCAGAAGGATGATTCTTGGGGAGGGTATTGGGTGACTCGGGTTTCTAATGTGCCAGAAGTTAATATGGTTGACGCGCTTGTGTACTCAGATAACATCTACTTTGCTCAAGAAGGTTTGGAGATGGGGGAGCAAGTTTTCCGAGCGGGCTTATCCAAATTCCAGGTTGATCAAAAATATGACTTACCATTAGAGATTGCTACAGGACAAATTTCTAATGAAAAGGAGTTTGGTAGTGAGATACTACTGGCTGATACGGCTTACGGCCAAGGCGAATTATTGTTAAGTCCAATTCAGCAAGCAAGTATGTACAGTGTTTTTGCGACTCAAGGAACAATGACCTTACCGAAGTTAATTAAAGATCAAGAGAAGAAACAGGTGCCTGATGTTATAACCCCTGATGCGGCCAATACTGTTAAAGAAGCAATGCTTAAAGTCGTTTCCGATTCAAATGGAACAGCTCATTCGTTGAATAGCGATAGTTATCAGTTAGCAGCTAAAACTGGTACGGCTGAGATTAAAGAAAAGCAGGATACTAAAGGGCTAGAAAATAGCTTCCTTCTGGCTTTCGATGCTGAAACGAATCAAAACTTAGTCGTTTCTTTAGTTGAAGGAGCAGAAGTGGGGCAATCAGCAACGGTCTTAAATAAAGGGTTAATTGAGTCCTTAATGGCGAAATAAGAGAGGAGAGTAGGAATGACTGTAAAGTCGCCTACTCTTTTTTGTGATGAAGGGATATACCTAGGTATATTTGCTAACTAGGTGTATGATTTGATTATTAGTTTTTAGAGGCACTACTGCAGCATGCTAGCTTGTTCGAAAAATTTGATCCTAGAAGGGGACCGTTATGTCAGATATATTATCAAAAGATAACCTGTTAAGCCCGTTTTTGTCTGAAACGCATTTAGAAGAATTAGCACATAAACAAATGAAACGTTACAATTTTTTCGATACAAGCAATGATCCTGTCTCACAGTTAGTGCCAACTAAAAAAATAGTGGGAATTGGTAAATTTGATCAAGGGACAAATTGGTTAGCGGTTTATAGAGAGTACTTAGGTCTTGAGGAGAAAACGATCAATTTTTCAACTGAAAAATTTGACCCTTTAATTGAGTTAATTAGCGAGCAGGGGATAGCTTATTTTTTGAGAAAGGCTAATATCGAAAATACGTCTGAGCCGATATTGGCGATTTATAATGAACGATTAGATGAGTATTTTGTTTACGGTAATGGCAGTCACCGAACGTATCTGGCGAAGTTATTGAATCTGGATTATATTCGCTGTGATGTTGATAGATTTCAAAAACCTCGTTATACTAGTTAAAGAAATTAGGGATTAAAGAGAAAGAGGATGAGAGTAATGGTTCGTCGTTTAATGAGGTTTAAGTCTGTTTCAGTGGTAGCTGGCTTCTAAGATAAGCAATGATTAACTTAGAAGCGAGGAAAAGACAATGGAAAAACATCATTTTAATCACTGGTCTGAGACAAAATATCTCAAGGAGCTAGTGACCAATCCACTAATTACAGTGGGAGATTATTCGTACTACTCAGGCTATTACGGGCATCATGAGTTTGAAAATGGCTGTGTCCGTTATTTATGGGGCGATCAAGAGTCGCGCCAACTGTTTAATCCAATTGAATCCCATGGTTGGCAAGTCGATCGGTTGCTGATTGGCAATTATGTCTGTATTGCTAGTGGGGTCGTTATTTTAATGGGAGGGAATCATAATCATCATCCCGAATGGGTGACGGTTTATCCTTTTTTAGAAACGATTGCCGACTCGTATAATTCAAAAGGAGATACTGTGATTGAGAGCGATGCGTGGCTCGGGATGAACGCAATGATTATGCCTGGTGTGACGATCGGTGAAGGTGCAATTGTTGCAGCGGGTTCTGTGGTAGTCAAGGATGTACCTGCCTATACGATTGTTGGTGGCAACCCCGCAAAAGTTATCAAACCGCGCTTTAATTTGTCTGAAATTAAGTTACTTAAAGAGATGCGTTGGTATGATTGGCCTCGCGATAAAGTCGAAGAGGCAGTGCCGCTTTTGATGAGTCGCAGAATTGATCAATTGTACGAGTTTTACCATGAGCATGTTTTTTGTGAGTAGGATAATACCGAAACGGCTAGTGTCACTATTTTCTTTCTATTAAATTACCACTTTTCCGTTAATATTACCTTTTAGGGGAGCAGAGGGATGATAAGAAGAGTGAATCTACGGCCTTTTTCTTAACTAATAGGATGAATCAGTTAGTTTTTGGAGAAGCTTAGCGTCTTTTTAGGTACGAGGTCCATTAGACCTTAGCATAGTTGCTGTGGTATAACTAGACTAATAGCGATTTTCTGGAGCTATTAGTAGAATTAATTTCTAAGAAAATCGGTTTAATAACAAAATCATCCTCATTTTGAAAAGCCATGTCCGTAAAACCGTAACAAGTTTGAAACAACCGGATAATTGTCTGTTTTAAGTTGTTAAAGGGATACTAACGACCTTAATTAAGGGTGTTGGGCCTCTTAGGATAACAAATTGTCTGAGGTCGATGTACGCTTTTGGCGATTTGAACAGGTTGAGATTTTTTTTATAGAATAACAGCGAGTGAACTTAAGCGTGATAGTAGTGTAAATACTATATAACAACAAAATCAGCTTAATTTTGAAAAGCCATGTCCGTGAAACCCTGCCAAGTTTGAAACAACTGAATAATTGTCTATTTTAAGTTGTTAAAGGGGATACTAACAGCCTTAATTAAGGTGATTGAGCTTCTTAGAATAACGAATTATCTGAGGGTGATGTGCGATTTTGAGGATTTGAACAGGGTGAGTTTTTTTATTAAATAACGTATTTATCAATGGTCCTATAATAGTTAAGTTTGTAAAATCGTGATTGTAACGCAAAGAATCAGCTAACGAAATGACTAGTTTGAACTTCCAAAAACTAGTCTAACGTCGTTGGCTGTTTTTTGTCGCTAATTATTATTGAGTTATATAATCGAGAGTGCCCGTTTCATTTCCAGCTAACCCAAGCTGAAAGTACCACAAGCGTTCTCAATTATTCCGATCTTTAGAGAGGACATATATTTCCGAATTATTTTACGGGACGTATATATTTGAAAGAATTGCACCAAGCTTGCACTAAGATAGGGTTATCTTGCACTTATCAAAGTGCAAGTATTTTGTGTTGTGGAACCCTCCTAAGTGTTATAAAGTATGGGTGTTGAAAGAAAACGTTATCCTGAAACAAAAGAAGCTGATAGTGATAAACTAGTAAATGGAAGCTGAAATATGTTTTGGAAGATAAGGAGACATCGCGATGACCATTCAACTTAGTAAAAGAGAAAACAGTATCCTGCTCCATCTATTGACGAATAGTGGTGTGGTGCAAATTAAGGAGTTGGCCGAGCAATTCAATTTGAGCGTTCGAACAATTAAGTATGATTTAGATTCTATTCGACTCTGGTTGTCTGCTAGAGAGTACGAGCTACACTCGAAACGGGGCAAGGGAATTTGGCTAGATTTGGCTGATTTTCAAAAACTCTCCTTAAAAAACGAAGTGTTACGGTTAGAAAAGTTAGAGGATAATTACGATCAAGATGTAAGGATTTATAAACTGGTTTTTGAATTACTCAATCAGACAGACTACATTAGCAGTGATTGCTTGAGTGAAAAATTACTGGTGAGTAAAAATACGGTCACTAATGATTTAGAAAAAGTGGAAGAATTTATGCTTGCTAATGATTTGATTTTACTTAAACAACCACGTAAGGGCATTAAGGTTGAGGGAAGTGAAGCGACGATTCGATTGGCTCTAGAGAGGATTATTCAGATAGAGCTATCCGAATATGATATTTACAATATCATGAGTAAGCTAGTTAAGTCTGATCGGAAAAATCGGACGTTCAAAATTTATATAGGGTCTAATCGAGACTTTCAAGAAATTTATGAAAAAACGTTAAACTGTATGACTGAGTTGATCGACGGCGAGTTATTCGAACAGCTGAATTACAGTGAGGTTTTATCTATTACGATTAGAACGGCGATTTCAGTTACACGTTTGTTACGCCAACAAACTGTCGGCAGTTATAAAATTTTAGCGGATCAGCAGAGTTTATTACGAAAAAAGGAATTGCCTTTTTTGTTGGTTCAGGCAATTTATGACACCTTCGAGTTGCCGATTTTAGAAGACGAGTATCATTACATTTATAGCGATGTGTTGGAAAATAAAGAGAATCAAGATGTCGCAGTGATTGCAGAGTCAATTATTGGGTTTGTGGCGGAGCAGTTAAATTATCCTTTTAATAGGGATGAGCTCTTATTTACCAATATTTTTGCTCATCTTTCTTTGAGACTGTCTCGTAAGCATCTCTTTATTAATGAATACAACCCTTTCGTAGTTGATATTAAAGCGAAGTACCCCTCGCTTTATACGGCAATTAAAGAAGGCAGTAAGCAAGCAATTAATGGCTCGGCCCTGATTGTGACAGATTCTTTTGTGGCGTATCTGGCGTTACACTTTTTAGTTACTTTCGAGAAATACCGAGCGAAGGAAAGCGTCCAGGTCGTTTACGTTTGTTCTACTGGCTTAGGAGTGACAAGCTTGATTCAGCAAAAAATTACGGAGGAAATAAGTGGTCTTGAAATAGTGTCCTTTGCGTCAATTTTGAATCTGAGAGAAGTGGTTAAATCGTGTCTACCAGATTTGATTGTCACTATTTTTCCGATTGAAGAAATGGATGTGCCGTGGATCAAAGTAAATCCCATTCCGACGGCAGATGATTTGAGAAAGATTCAACATCTAGTTGACAATTTACTACTGACAGAGAGGTCAACCAGCTCCAAAGTCACGCTAAAAGTACGAAATAAAAGTCAATCAACTCTGACGACAGAAGAGGAAAGTCGCGAGTTAATCGTCAAGGGCTTCATTGTATTTGAAAGCTTAAAAGAGCTTCTCATGACACGACTGCAACCTGAATTACTTAATTCTTTTTTACTTCATGTTTTTTTGATGGTTCACCGAATCGTGTATGATGCACAGTATCAACAGGTTGGACTTGAAAAGGAACAGATCATTGCTAAAAACAGCGAGCTAGTGGCGGAAATTGAAGCGATTTTCGCAGTAAATCAATTACCAGTCAATGAATCGGAGATTATTGCTCTATTACATTATTTAAAAAAGGATGTGTCGCTTAAGATGAATCTATCACAGGATGCGGAAACAATCATCAATCACAGTCATCACCAAGATAAATTGATTCTAGTAATAGAAAAGGTTGAAGGGTTGCTTAAACAAGCTGAATTACGTCCGTCTGAGATTCAGTGGACAGTGTTAATTAACCATTTAAACGAAATGATTCGTCGGTCAGAAGAAAGTAACTTGATTCCAGAGGTTGATCCAGCTCTTTTTGTGGATGTCTCACAGGAATCACTTGATATGGCTGAGCTGGTGGTTAATGATATCAGCAATTTACCAGTAGCAGAAAAATACGTTTTATCGATTCATTTTGAAGCTATTAGAAATCAATAAAAAGACTAAATAAAGGAGTGTTTATCATGGTAAAAGTAGTTATTGCAGATCGTTTAGGAAAAGGTCAAAATGTAGCAAAAGGAGTTGAAGCAGCGGGTGGTGTAGCAGTTGTCGTTCCAGGTATGGGGGCGGATATGCGTCTCGGCGATGTCATGCAACAAGAGCAAGCGGACTTAGGGATTTCATTTTGTGGCAGTGGGGGTGCGGGGGCGTTAACTGCGGCAACCAAATATGGTTATCCAGAGCGTCATGGTATGCGTTCGATTGAAGAAGGTGTGACCGCTATTCAAGATGGCAAGACTGTCCTTGGCTTTGGCTTTATGGATCAAGAAGAGTTAGGTAAACGATTAGTAGAAGCATATAACAAAAAACAAGCTAACTAAAGAAAGGGAGGAGATCGCTATGGAGACTGTTACAACTAAAGAACGTCAGACCATTCGTGTAGAGGGAACAGGTGATGAAAAGCAGAAGGCTTTTGCCCATGCTCTTAATCAAATTCACAATCGGGTGTTAAAACAGGCCGATGTGATTGCTCGAATTGAACCCATCGGGATTAAGGTCGTAAAAGCTGAAGAAGAGACGTATACTGAGCGTTTTTTATTTTTCTTCATGCCACGAAAACGAAGGTCTTATCGTGTCCTTTTAGATGTTGAAGTCGATGTTACCGCTGTTGTGATGGATCAGGTGACGTTTATTGAAAAAAAGATAACGGGCCCAACTAGCGTTTCTCTTCCAAGCTGGCCTAAGAAAATTCGCAAGGAGGTAACGAAGTGAGTGTTATTATTATTTTATTAAAATCATTAGTTATAGGTGGGTTAGTTGGCTTTGCAGTAGGAACTGGAGCGGCTAGAATGTTTCATGCGCCAAGTACCCAAGGGCTCGGAGCTTTTCGGACATTAGGTGAAATGAATGCCTGTGAGGGAGATGCCGCGAGTCACTTTTCATTTGGTCTAGGATTCTTCTTTAATGCTTGGGCATCAACGGTTGGTGCAGGTGCTTTTACTCAGGATGTGGATCATCGAGTGATTCCCAACTGGGCAGCTGCGGCCTTGTTATTAAAAAATAAAAATGTGGCCGAAACAGTTCACAATCCTAAAAAAATGGGAATTGCTAGTGCGTTGATTGGCATGGTAGTTGTTGCATTTTTAAACACGACGGCCTCTGCTATCCCTGAATCTTTACAGGTTACGGCTGTAGCGGTCTTGGTACCGGCTGCTAATTTACTGATTAATACGGTGATGCCAGTATTATTTTGGTTGGCAGCCATAGATGCAGGTAAACGATCTGGGTTATGGGCTACTATTTTTGGTGGATTGGCGACGATGGTCATGGGAAATGCGGTTCCTGGGGTTGTGTTAGGCATTTTGATTGGTAAAGGTGTGGACGAAATTGGGTGGAATCGTGTGACTAAAAGTATGATGGTTGCGATTGTGCTACTGTTTATTTTCAGCGGCTTTTTCCGTGGCTTTGACTTACAAATGATTGAAAGTTTCCGTATGAAGATACCGGGTTGGTTACAAGATGTCCATAATATTTTTAATCTAGGGAACTAATGGGAGCAAAGGAGAGGTAACTGAGATGAACGAAACATTAGAAAAAAAGAATTTTTGGTACGCAGATTGGTCATTTCCAATTTTAGTTGGGTTACTTTCAGCAGGAGTTTTTGCAGGAACCCATATGTATGTTGTCTATGGTGTAGGCGCCTTTAACGAAGTCGCGATTGTTGCGATGCTGAAGGCGGGGCTAGATGGTGGCTCTTACGGGGCGGCTGCGGCTTTTGGTGCTAGCTTCTTGTTTGCCCGTATTTTAGAGGGCTCATTAGTCGGGATTTTGGATATTGGTGGGGCAATTTTAACAGGTGTTGGAATTGGTGTACCTGCTATTTTACTAAGCATGGGCATTACTCAGCCAATTGACAACTATGCCCTAGCCTTAACGACAGGACTAGTGATTGGCGCAATCGTCGGGGGCTTGATTATCATGATTCGTAAATTTACGATCAATCAATCTAATTCTACTTTTGGGGCAGATGTGATGATGGGAGCTGGAAATGCTTCTGGTCGTTTCTTGGGGCCGTTGATTATCATTAGTGCTTGTGGAGCCTCTATTCCTGTTGGGATTGGTTCAGTGATTGGTGCATTGGTTTTCTATCTTTGGAAAAAACCAATTGCCGGTGGCGCAATTTTAGGCGCGATGATTTTTGGGGCTATTTTCCCAGTGGTTCTTGAAGGTTAGTGTTAGTTTTTCAACTATAAAAGAGGGTGAGCTAAGAGTGATAAGCACTTTTAGTTCACCTTTTTTTATGGGGTTAGTAGCTTATAAGACCTTGGGTAAGCCTTTTAAATAAGTGGTGATAACGTGGACGTCATCTACATTAGTTCCAGTAAGGGGGTCTGGATAATGTTCGTGTCCCATGCCTGCAACCAAAACGGTATCTCCTGCTTCTGCTTTAGCTAAGGCTAGCTTAATCGCTTCGGGACGGTTTAATTGAATGGAGAAATTGTTTTTTGAGAGAGTTGCGGTCATCTCTGTAATAATTTGTAAAGGGGCTTCCGATCGAGGATTATCAGTAGTAAAGAGGCTGAAATCAGCGTTATCACTTGCAATCTGAGCCATCATTGGGCGTTTTGTTTTGTCTCGATCTCCACCACAGCCTACGACACAATAAAGCTTGCCTTTAGTTAATTTTCTGGCAACAGTCAGGACATTTAATAAGCCATCTGGTGTGTGGGCATAATCGGCAATGGCGGTGATGTCATGTGTATTTGGCACAGCTTGAAAGCGCCCTTTAACTCCAGTGATTCCTTCGATAGCAGTGATAATTGTTTCAGGGACGATGCCAATTGCATAACAAGCGCCGAAAGCAGCTAGGATATTGTAAACATTAAATTCACCAACTAAATGAGTACTGACAGGATAGTCTTTCCCAAGCAGGCTTAGAAGAAAGTCAGTGCCAGTCGCAGTGCTTTGAATAGCTGATGCTTGAATATCCCCTTGGCCTAAACAGCCATAAGTATAGACATTTGTTGGGGTTAACTCTATGAATAAGTCGGCATAAGGATCATCACAATTAATTACCGCTGCTTTGGGGATTTCAGTTAGGCGATTACCAAGTCGTGTAAATAGAGTTGTTTTGGATTGTAAATAATCTTCCATTGATTCATGAAAATCTAAGTGATCTTGAGTGAAATTTGTAAATACAGCTACGTTAAAATCGATCCCCAACGCTCGTTCTTGTTTTAATCCGTGAGACGATACTTCCATCACACAGTCTGTTACTTGAGCGTCGTCCATTTCTGCTAATAATTGTTGAAGCTGGACTGTGTGTGGCGTTGTGTTGGGCGTCGCATAATAAGTCTGCCCAATTTTGTTGTAAAGAGTGCCAATCAATCCGCTATTTAGGTTAGCTTGTTTGAGTACAGCATCAATCAAAAAAGTAGTGGTAGTTTTTCCATTGGTACCAGTGACGCCAATCATTCTCATGTCACGACTTGGATAGCCGTAGAATTGATTGGCAACTCTGGCTAGAGCTTGATTTGTGTTTGCGACAAGAATAAATGGACCTGGTTCAGGTGGAAGCTGATCCAAAATAATCGCAGCCGCTCCTTGATCGAGGGCCTTTTGGATAAAGTGATGACCGTCATAATAAGAATTATTAATGCAAATAAAAAGGGATCCTAGTGTGACTTCTTCGATATATTGTGTCAGATGAGCGATCTCTAAATCTGGTGTGGCTACTCCATTATGTTTAACAAAGCAGGTCGAAATAAGCCTAGATAATTTCATAGATGTGACTCCTTTTCTATTGACGAAAGAGACGGGCAGTTGCTAGGAGCAAGGAAGGGAATTGGCGTTAGTGAAGGGCAAGGTGTTAATGTAACATGATGCGTCCAAAGACACCTAATCATAACACACCTGAACTTATTAGGATATGGAAGCTAGAAACAACCAACAATTTGTCAGACTTGTAGGTTGTTTCATTAGAGGATAAAGAGCCTAAAACGTGTCGAGGCCCTCTTTTTTCATCGACCGTTCAAATTGTTTTTTTGTTAAGCCAATCACGAAGGACAGTAGCAGAAGACTGATAATCGTCCCTTCTCGGACAAAAAGCGGACCACCAATCCATAAGGTAATGAGAAGGGAGAGGCCGACAGAAATGACGTCGATGCCATAGCGAAGTTGTGCGAAAGGTTTTTGCCATTTACGAGCTAAAACCTGACAAACACTCTCAATCGGAAAGGCTAATATCCCTAGATTAAGAACCATTCCTGTTCCAAAACCTCCTAGAATTGTGCCAAGTGTAAAGAGTCCTAAGCGTCCCAAATAATCGGCTAATGTCACCTGTGAAAAGACGGAATAGACAAAAAAATTAATGACTTTGCCGAGTGATAAAACCGATATTGCTTGAATTAAATAGATTGAGAGCAGCTTGCCACGAGTAAGATAGCAGTAGAGGAGTAAAAATAGGCCATTAACAATCGTGGTCATTGTGCCAATTTTTATAGAGGTTAGCTCTGCTAAGCTTAGGTTAAGGGAATTAAAACTGCTGACACCGACATTGGCGATGATACTTAGGCTGATTCCGAAGCCAGTTAGCGCATAAAATAGTAAAGAAATAATAAGTAAACTTGTTTTTTTCATTGATAAACACCTTGCCTTTCAGTTGTAATTTATCAGGTTATTACTCATAATAATAGGAGATATCTCATATTTTGGAGGAAACAGATGAAAAAGATTAGCTTAGTAGATGGCAACGTTTATCGTGAGTTATGGGAACCTGTCAAGGTATTGATGGATTTACCACTTGAAGAGATTGCTCATCTTGAAGAGTTTCAGCGAGGAGACGTGATTATCCATGACGACCAAGGAACGGACAAACTGTATGTTTTATTGACTGGTAAAGCCAAAATTTATATGATTCACGAAGATGGCAAGCGTTCGATTATTCATTTTATGAGTCCGGGGGAATTGATTGGCGAATTAACACTTTTAGGGGTGGAGGAACGAACAAAAGATGTTGTTGCACAACAAACAAGTCTTTGTTTGGTAATTCCTTTGAAGAAAGTACAAGAGGTTCTTTTAACTGATTCCAAATTTTTACGTCAATTATCAGTTTATCTAGCGAAAAAACTATTAGACCGAACGGACCGATTTAGTGAGGGATTAAATTATCCATTGATTAACCGATTAGCGGCTTTTATTTTATATATTGAAAGTGACGGGCATTATCAGGAAAAACATACAGAGGTTGCTGAGTATCTGAGTGTTAGCTATCGTCATTTACTATATACCTTTCAACAGCTACGAGATCAACAGGTTATTCAGAAAGAAAAGCGTGGTTATCGGATTGTTGCGCGACAAAAGCTAGAGTTGTGGGCTAAGGACATTCATGCCTAGTTGAAATTGCTTACAATCGTGGTACACTATAGTTAAACATGTTTGTTAATGAGAAGCGGGTGAAAAATTAAGAGTGTGATAAGGAGCATCACACCCTTATTTTCCTATCGTTTTGTCGAGGCCACGAATTAAAAAAACTTTATATTTAGGAGGAGTGTTAGATGGGAGAGCGGGATACGCAAGAGCGGTTGTTAGAGGCGACGATTAGTTTGTTATCGGAGTCTGCTAGGCCGGAAAAAATTACTGCGAGGCAAATTGCTAAGGAGGCTGAGGCTAATTTAGCGATGATTAATTATTTTTTTAAGAGTAAGGATGAACTAATTAATATGGCAATTCAACGGATTATGCGGCAAGAATTGGCTGATTTTACTCGTGTGATTGTTGATGGTAGTGAACCGAAAGAACAGTTATTTCAGATTTTAAATTATTTTTGTGATATTGCGATCAAGTATCAATCCTATCTGACATTGACCGTTCCTTACGAGCTTTTATCAGCTGAGTTTCTTGTTGAATCAGAGTTGTTGGAAATTATTGAAGAGTTTTATGAAAATCGTATTCCAACGTCTTATTCGCGAATGATTGCTTTGCAACTTATGAGCTTCACTAGGCTGGTATTATTGCGAAGTAAAGCTTTTAAAGCCTATAGTGGTATTGATATTATGAATGTTCGTCAAAGGCAACAATATCTAAGATTTCAGATTGAATTATTTTTACAAGCAAAAAGAGAAGAGTAAATAAGAAGTTGTAAACATGTTTAAAGACTGTTTACAACTTTTTCTATTTGAAGGGTTGACACCCTTTTAAAAAGAATGTATGATACATACTAAAGGTATGTAATGGTCAGGAGGGAACTAAATGGCTCGTAATAAGTATCCTGAAGAAACAGTTAAGAAGATTTTAGATGTCTCAGAGGAGCTTTTCTTAGGAAGAGGCTACGATAATACCACCATTCAAGATATTATCGATCAGCTTGGAGGATTGACCAAAGGGGTAATTTATCATCATTTTAAGTCGAAACGCGAGATTTTTGATAAAGTTTTGGAGCGGAAGTATGGCAATGATGTCGTCATTCAGTTTGATAACTTGCAAGGTCGAACAGGGTTTCAAAAAATTAAAGAATTGATTCTGATGACGATGCGTGCGACAGATCATCAAGTTTTAGCCTATTCAGCTCGGACATTAATTACTAATCCTCAGATGGTCGGCACTCAGTACAAAGAAGCTTTTGAATCAGCCATTCCTGTAATGAAGGATTTAATTGATGAAGGAATAGCCGATGGTTCGATTGTGTCAGAGTATCCGCAAGAAATTGCTGAGTTGGTTGTTCTTTCGACTAATATTTGGCTGGCACCTTTAATTTATGAATTAAGTAGAGAGGAATTGATTCATAAATTACATTTTTTTAAGACACTTTATGAAGGGGTAAATTTTCCCCTGATTGACGATGAATATATGGAGGCATGCTTAGGCATGTATGAAATTATTCGAGAAAAATTTTGAATAAATGCGGTAACGCATTTTATTTTTATCAACATACATACTCGAGGTATGTATGTTGGATTTTAGATTGATACATACCGAGAGTATGTTAGGAGGAATAGTATGACGAAAATTTTAGAGGCAAAAAATATTTACAAGAGTTATGAAGGAAAAGAGGTGTTAGTTGATTGTAATTTGACTATCTCTAAGGGACAGATTGTAGGGTTATTAGGGAAAAATGGAGCAGGTAAATCAACGTTGTTTAAAGTTTTAACAGGCTTAGCAGAACCTGATCAAGGACAGTTAACCTTCTTAGGTGACAGCTGTTTAGGTCATAACGAATGGCTGGTAAAGGTTGGTTTCTTTGTTAATGAGCCGGTTTTTTATTGGCATCAAACAGCTAGAGAGAACCTTGAAATTCACTTAGATTATATGAATAAACCGATGGATAAAATTGATTTCTATTTATCGCAAGTTGGGCTAGATCCAAGTAATTCAAAACCTGTTAAGAGCTATTCAACAGGGATGAAACAACGATTGGGAATTGCCCGAGCGTTATGTCACAATCCTGAGTTGTTGATTTTAGATGAGCCTATTAATGGATTAGATCCAACGGGAATCAAAGAGATGCGTCAGTTATTTATCGAACTTGCTAAAGAACAAGGAAAGGCTTTGTTGATTTCTAGTCATATTTTAACTGAGATAGAGCACACTGCGGATCGTGTTGCAGTGTTAGTTGATGGCAAGATTGCGTTAGATGCTAGTATAGAAGAATTGAAAGAAGCTCACGGAACTGACTTAGAAACGATGTTAATTCAAAAAATGGAGGGAATGAAAGGATGAAATTATTTAGATTAGAGTGTCAAAAAGTTAATTGGAGACCTTATTTATTGAGTGTTCTTGGAATAGCAGGTTTTTTATTAGGAATGATGTATTTAGTTAGTTTTGTATCAGGACAAGCGTTTATCGAGGTGCCTGGAGCGCCGGAATTTGAAACACTGGATGATTTATTTATGTTAGTTAGTATCACTGCAGCAGTCATCTTTAGCGTGTTGGCTGCAGTCTTGTTCTCAAGAACTGTGATTGAACCCTATGGAGGCCGTCAAGTTCAGTTGTTGTTTTCATATCCTGTGAAGCGTAGCCGCATTATTTGGCTTAAAATTGGTCTAGTTTATGGATTTGTGATGGTCACGCTAGTGGTTTCTTTAGGAATTAGCTTAGGTATTTTCTATCTGACTGAACAGTTTGCGCCTATTTTGACAGATAATACGATTCACTTAGGATCAATACTTAGTCAAACATTCTTGGCGCTATGTGTGGCGATTGCTATTAGTAGTATTGCTTTAAGCATTGCCTTTAAGAAGAAATCCGTTCAATTGACTATTGTTCTTACTATTATTTTTGCGGTGATTATCAGTAATGTTCTACAACTTAATGACACTTATTTAAATCTTGGTGCTGCGGTTTTTCTGATAGCCGGGACTGTGGTTGCACTTCTACATGTTGTTAGGCAAGTAAAAGTGATGGAGGCGAGCTAAGTATATGGATCAAAGTTTAAGTCAACCTTTATGGCATACGAATTTTAAACGAATTATTAGCGGACAAATGCTGTCAGTCTTTGCAACGTCAATCTTAAGATTTGCCCTCTCTCTTTATTTACTTGATCTTACTCAATCAGCCAGTACCTTTGGCTTTTTGATGGGAATCTCCTTGATACCGATGGCGATTTTATCACCACTTGCTGGTGTGTTAGCAGATCGCTGTCACAAACAAAAAATGATGGTCGCCATGGATTTGACTTATGGCATATTGGGGCTTTTACTTATTTTAGCTGTCGTATTGAAAAGTTCAGTTCCTGTATTTGCGGTGATTCTGATTGTTTTGTCAATTGTTAGTACCTGTGAAACCCCAGTCGTACAGTCGAGCTTACCTTTGATTCAAGCGGAAAGTAATCTAGTTAAGGCTAACGCACTTGTAAGTCAGGTGGGAATGCTAGGAAATTTAATCGGACCAATTTTGGCAGGTATTCTCTACGGCATGATGACCATTAAGTATATCTTTTTCTTCAGTGCGTGTTTATTTTTTCTGGCAGCATTGATAGAATTATTCATCAAAATTCCTTATGAAAAGCGGGCTTCTAGTGGGTCAGCTATTACGAGTATTAAATCTGACTTATCAGATTGTTGGACTTTTCTAACGAAAAAAGAGAAACCTATTTTAAATACGATTGTGATGATTGCAAGTATTAGTTTTTTCACTTCAGGATTGGTAACGGTTGGGGTCCCTTATATTGTTCGCTTGGTCTTTCAATTAGAAAGTCAGTATCTCGGACTAACAGAAGCTATGCTAGCATTAGCCGGCATTATTGGTGGCATACTAGCAGGAATTTTTGGTCGTAAATTTAGTAGCAAACGATTAAGTGGCTTGATGGTATTTGCTAGTGCGTGTTTATTAACTCTAGCGGCCCTCTTTCATTTTCAAAGCGGAACGAATTTGAACTATTTTGGCATGACAGGTGTGTTTATGGTGATGCAGTTAATCTTCACTATTTTCTCCATTTTGATTGTCTCTGATATTCAAGTGAGGACGCCTAACGAATTATTAGGTAAAGTAATGTCCTTTATGACCATGCTGATTATGCTGTGTCAGCCACTTGCTCAGGCGAGTTATGGTATTCTGTTTGAATGGGTCGGAACAAATGTTCAGCTGATATTTTTAGGAACAGGCCTTTGCCTACTAGTTGTTGCAGGCTGGTCAAGAAGTAAATTAATGACAAAAAAAGGAGACAAATAAATGATTGATGATGTAAATAAAAAAATTAACCAAGTGAATAAAAAATTAGGTGTACAGGTAACTTTGCCAAAAATGACAGAATCTAGATTGAGATTATCTAGCGTGACGAATTTTGTAGCAGGGACAGGCTTTATTGCCTTAGGAATTGCGACTAGTATGACAGGTGTGCTTGTTTTAGGGGGACTGGGGATCGCTAGTGGCTTGGTAATGAGTAATGAGGCAAGAAAAAAAGCTAATAAGTAAAAAAAGTCGCTGATTCTTACGAGTCAGTGACTTTTTTTGTACATCTTAATGCCCACCTAAGAGAAAGAGCTGAATGAAGAACAAGACAGCAAAGAGATAGATAAGTGGGTGAACGTCTTGTGATTGTTTTTTAATAAATTTGGTAATGGGATATGTCATGAAGCCAAGAGCAAGTCCAGTCGCAATGCTACTCGTTAATGGCATTGTAATAATAACTAAGAACGCTGGAAAAGCTTCAGAAAAGTCATCCCAGTTAATGTTTGCTGCCTCGCCAATCATCATACTACCCACGATTATTAGAGCAGGCGAAGTTATCGCAGGCACACTGGCTAAGACACTAACAATCGGATAGAAAAAGCTAGATAAGAAGAACAAAAAGGCTACGACAACGGCTGTTAAGCCTGTCCGACCACCTACGGCTACCCCAGTTCCTGATTCAATGTAGGCAGTAGTAGGACTTGTCCCAAAAATTGAGCCAACTGTTGTCCCAAGTGCATCAGCAAAAAGGGCTTGTTTGGCTCGAGGTAAATTACCATCCTTCATTAAGCCAGCGCGCTTTGCGACACCAATCATGGTACCCGTTGTATCGAAAATAGTAATCAATAAAAAGGATAAAACAGCCCCATATAAACTATGATCGACAACATCTTTAAAGGGAGTTAGTGGGTTAGTAATCATTAATTGATTGCCTAATTTTGGTAAGCTAACAAAGCCATCAAACGTGATTTGACCCGTTAAGAAAGCCACAATAGCAATTACCACCATACTCACAAAAATCGCCCCAGGAACATTTAGTAACAACAGGATAACAGTTAGCATCAAGCCAAATAGTGTTAATAAAACGCCAGGGCTATGTAAATCTCCAAGTTTTACTAAATTGACTGGATCAGCGACGATAACACTTGCAAGGCGTAGGCCAACGAAAGCAATAAATAGACCGATCCCAGCTGAGATAGCGGATTTTAAAGATTCAGGAATAGATAAAATTAATTTTTCTCTAAAGCTTGTAAGAGATAGTAAAAGAAAAATAAAGCCGGCAATAAAAACAGATGAGAAAGCTGTTTTATAGTCGACACCAGACGCTACAACTGAGACAAAATAAGCATTTAGGCCCAGTCCTGGTGCGATTGCAATAGGGTAATTGGCTACGAGGCCCATCCAACCAGAAGCGATGACAGCCGAAATAATGGTGGCCATGAAGACCTGATTGGCTGGAATCCCAGCAGCCGTCAAAATAGCAGGATTAACAATGATGATGTATGACATTGTTAAGAAAGTGGTAAAACCAGCGGCTATTTCAGTCTTAACTGTCGTGCCATTTTCAGTTAATTTAAACAAACGATTCATAAAGTTCTCCTTTTCCAACTAATAATTAAGAATAAACATACCTCTGATATCCTATCAAAGAATAACAGGATAAGCAATGGAAAGCCGGTAAAAAGTGAAGTGAGTCATTTAATTATGTTTATTTTGTCTTGACCTTACACCATAGTTCAATGTTATCTTAAAGAGGTGAGGTGATAAGGTGTATACAATAAAGGAATTTGCAACCAAATTAAATGTCAAAGTTTCGACTATTCGTTATTATGAGCGAGTTGGTTTATTACAGCCGCAACGAGCAGATAATAGTTACCGATTTTATACAGAGGCCGAGTTGGTGAAGGCGCATTATATTTTGGTTATGAAATACGCGGCTTTTTCAATCGATGAAATCAAACAAATGTTAGAAACGATGGTGGTACCTCTGACACAAGATTGTGAATTTAAATCTGCTCAACTTTTATTGGCTAAGGAAAAGGAGATTGAGCATAAAATTGCTCGCTATCAAGAGGTGTTGTTATTATTGGCGAAAATTCACCCCTTAGCCACAGCGGCAGATTATGAGGCGGTTGAGCCAGAGATTACGGCGACAATAACGGGTATTTATGAAAAGATTAGAGAGGAGTTAAGCTAAAATGAAGACAACTATAATTTTTGCCCACCCATGGTCGGGAAGCTTTAATCATTATTTATTAGAGCGCTTGATTGACAGCTACCCAGACGCTACAGTCATTGATTTGTACAAGGATAAGTTTGATCCAGTAATGAGAGAGGAAGAGTTGGCACTTTTTTCAAAAGGGGAGTGCTTAGATCCATTAGTTAAAAGCTATCAGGATATTCTAATGAACACGGAACAACTTTTCATTGTTTTCCCGATTTGGTGGTCTGGGATGCCGGCCATATTAAAGGGATTCTTTGATAAGGTTATGCTTAAAGAATTTGCCTACAGTGAAAGTCAATCGGGAATATTGATTGGAAAATTAACTCACATTAAATCAACCAATGTCGTAACGACCTCGCAATCACCAACTTGGTTTCTTCGTTCATTTGGCGGTAATCCAATAGGGAAAATCATGATTAGACGGGTATTAAAAGATATTGGCTTGAAAAAAATAACATGGCAAAATCAAGGTCAGATTGCTACCAGTTTAAAAACTAAAAGAAAGGCGTTTGCTGATCGAATTAGTAACCTTTAATAATAGGTTAACCCTCCTTTTTTTTATTGGCGAGGGCTGACAGATATGCTAAGCTTATCTCATGAGGTGATCTGATGAAAAGTAAAGCTTTAAAAATCGGGATAGTCCTTATTGGAATAGCGCTGATCTGGTTAATTTATCGCTATAATGATAATAGCTCGATTATACGTGACCTCCAAGGGAAATGGTATTCGACGGCTGTCGAAGTTAATGACGGCAAAGTAATCCCTTTATCTGATCAAGAGGTTGAGATAGAGCTGACGAGCAAAGGAGAATATCTTATTAATCAGCGTAAGGAATTTGATTATCGATTTACTCAACGTTACGGCCAGCTTTATTTGCAGCTGTTTCAGCGCGATAACGAGGACAGGGCAGCGGTGGATTTTGATTATCTGATTAAAAAACGTGGAGAATACTATACGTTTACTCACAATGAAATGTTGCTATCAGGGAAAAGAGTTACCACAGGTATGGGGGTACAAAAAAGCAGCAAACATCTGATTGAAAGATGAATTTGCTGCTTTTTATTATGACACTAAAGGTTAAGCGGTAATTTCAATTTGGTTATTTTCAGGGTCCAAGACGCAGCTCTCATAATAGCCGTCTCCAGTTGTTCGCGGCCCACTAATGACTTGAAAACCAGCATTTTTTAAGCGAGTAGTTAGGTCGTCAACTGCCTCTTTACTACCAGTAGCAAAAGCTAGATGGGTTAAACCAGTTCGATATAAGGCTTTTTCGGCCTCTATTCTATCAGGCCGAGTCATTAATTCTAATCGACTGTCCCCTTGAAAGCGTAGAAAATAAGTTTCTAATCCAGTTGTTGGATTATGATACTTATCATTAGGAATGGCCTCAAAGTAAGTGACATAAAAGTCTTTCATTTTTTCTAAGTCATTAACATACATAGCGCTGTGTTCGAGTTTCATTTCATTTCCTCCTTCTAATTTGTTGAAAGTTTGCTAACCTCTATGAATGATGTTGCGGGTCGATAGTTAATAATCAGTGACATCAAATAGACGATCACGGTAATAAAAATCACGATCAGCTTCAGTGACTTGTCTAATTACTTTGCATGGGTTTCCAACAGCAATCATGTTGTCAGGAATATCCTTTGTGACGACACTTCCTGAGCCAATCACCACATTGTTTCCGATTGTTACCCCTGGATTAACCACCACATTACCACCAATCCAGACATTGTCGCCGATTGTGATTGGTATCCCGTATTCATAACCAGAATTTCGTGAAACTGGATGTAGAGGATGGCCAGCCGTATAAAGTGAGACATTTGGTGCAAACATGACATTCTCACCGATAGTAATCTTGCCGACATCGAGCATTACACAGTTGAAATTAGCAAAAAAGTTATTCCCAACCTCGATATTTGAACCGTAGTCACAACGGAAAGGCGGTTCAATCATAATGGCTTCTCCGGTTTTACCAATAATCGACTTGATTAAAGCGGTCATCTCTTCATCGTTACCAGGGATGAGAGTGTTGTATTGATGTGTTTTTTTACGAGAAGCGGCGCGTTCGTCGCTTAAACCATCTAGCCAAGCTTTGTAGGGTAACCCCGCTAGCATACGTTCTTTTTGATTCAAAATAGGACCTCCAATAATTTGCAATAGGTTCGTTTCACTATCTATTATACCATGTCTATTAATATCTGACTAAGTAGCATAGGGGACAGTTAAGGATCACCAATTAACCAATAATTGCGAAAACATTGAGGTTGTGTTATACTTAAGGAGTATTAAAAATAGGTATAAGTATTTACGCAATTGATTTTTAGGAAGTTTATTCACACTGGCGCAATTTAAGGATTGCAAGGATTTAATAGTTGGTAGGGATTAAGTCGTTTAAATGAGAAACAATATCGCTGTAACAAACAAATAGTTTTATCGGAACAAAAACCTTATAAATATTTATTTTTAGTTAGAAAGCCACTCATTAATTTGAGTGGCTTTCGTCAATTTTAGAGATAAAAGGAGGCGTGACATAATTGTCGCGCCTCCTTTCCATTTCACGTATATTGTACGATAAACGCGTTCCAAAAGTCTGCTCACTACGTTTTACTACGCTACGCTTCGTTGTCCTAAACTTCTAAGCAACTAAAGTTGCAAGCCATCATTCTTTGGGCTTTAGCCCTTAGAAATGAGGGACATCGAAGTTTACGTAGTGCTCGGAGCAAAACGACTTTACGTCCCAGCTTCTTGTTTCACTTATTATTTTCCTGCTAAGTAGGCTTTAGTAATAGTCAACAAACGTGTTACTTGATCTGCTGCTGCCGCTTTTACATTATCAGCATTTAACATCTTGCCTTCGCCATCAATTGTTGCACTTGTGCCATAAAGATTTCCACCAGCTGCAAAGGTTGAGCTATTGACATAGCCCGCAGGTACAATCACTGTGCCCCAATGTTGCATAACAGTGTAGATCCCTTGAATCACTTGTTCTTGTCCACCATTTGGGTTTTGAGCAGATGACATAGCTGTCACAAATTTATTAGCTAGCTTCCCTTGAGCCCACATTCCACCTTGTAAATCTAAGAATTGCTTCATTTGACTAGCCATCACACCAAAGCGAGATGGAGAGCTTAAAACAATTGCATCTGCCCATTCTAAATCATCTGAAGATGCAACGGGAATATCTTGGCTTTCATCAACATTTTTCCGCCATAATGGATTAGAATTAATGGCAACATCAGGAGCTAATTCTTGTACCTTACGTAATCTAACTTCTGCACCAAATGACTCCCCAGCTTCTTTTGACCATTTTGCTAATTGAGTATTACTTCCTGTTGAACTGTAGTATACGACTAATAAATTTAATGACATGATAAATGTCCTCCTCTAATTTTATACTTATTTTATGTAAGCAACTTACATCTATTATACTAACATTTAGTAAGTTACTTTACAACAATTTTAACTCATCTTTTTTAATTAAGTTAAATCTTCTGTATTTCCTACTATAAAAAATGACTTATCCCATCCTCATTCGCGACAAAAAAGAGGAAGACGATTGTCTCCCTCTCACAATTAGTATATTGAATTGTTTAGTGCCAAAAATCAAAGCGACCTTTTTTCATTAAGATAGACGGTGTGCCTACTTGTAATAATGACTTATCAACAATCCCTTTTTTCATAACAGAAGCTGTCCAGCCCTTCCAATCTTTGTTAAATGAATGACCGATTCCTTCGTTGTTTCCAAGAGACGCCACAGTACCTAAAGAGTTGAAAACAAATGGCTTCAATTCTTTCCCTTGAATAGCTAATTCCATATTTTCAACTACTTGATCAGCTTGACCAAGGGCAATCTGAGCTGTTGTCGGATAAGGACGACCATTAGCTTCATCCATCACTGCACTAACATCACCTATCATGAAAATTTCAGGATGTCCAGGAACAGTTAGATTCGCCTCAACCATTACTCGGCCACGACGCTCCTCAAAGCCAGAAGCACCAATGACACTACTACCACGTACCCCAGTTGTCCAAATAATCGTACTTGCCTTAACCTCTTTCAGTTCACCTTCTTCTTCATAAACAACTGAATCAGCTTTAATTTCCTTAATCGGCGTGCCAACGATAAAATTAACGCCTCGTTGTTTCAAGACGCCAACTCCGTAATCAGACAAGTTACTAGAAAACATTGGCAGTAAGCTTGGCATTGCTTCGATACACGTAATCTTTATTTTATCAATTGGGAATTTATATTGATCCGCTAGTTTTGGTAAGCGATTTGTAATTTCACCAAGATACTCGATACTTGTGAAACCTGCGCCACACACCACAATGCTCAAATCTTTTTCATCTAATGATTGCTGATAATTGCTGATATTTTTGTCCAACTGCGCTTTTGCCGCTTCAGCCGTCTTAATATCCACTAGCGGCCAGCCAAATTCATCGACCCCTTTAATACCAAATGATTCGGATTCAAAGCCAAGTGCCACCACAAGATAATCATAATTAATCGTTGAGCCTTTTTTCAAGTTAATTTGTTTGTTTTCTTTATCAATTATTTTGACTGTATCCTTAATAAAGGATACTTTGCTTTCATTAATAACTTCCTTGACATCAAAGCTGATTTTCTTTGCCGGTTGGGTACCAGCTGCAACTTCATGTAATTGTGTTGCTTCATAATGATAATCATTTTTGTTAATCAGTATTATCTCAGCATTTAGATTTTTTTTCTGTAATCCTTTCACTGTTCTTAATCCTGCATAACCTGCCCCTAAAACAACAATTTTCGTTTTACTCATCTCATCGGTTCCTCCCAAATATTAATGCTGCTTTCGATTTAAAGACGGTTTTTTGAAACGTCTTTTATTCACACATTTACTATTAAAACATATTTCACAAAATAACGACAATAATCTGTTTGGCACTTTTTATTTTTCGTCATCTGATTCACTTTACACTCTCATCATAACACAGTTTTAAACACTTACACATAGATTTTATAAAAAATAGTGGTGACTAGTAATAAACGCCACTAGTTTGTGAAATACTTTTCTATATAGCTGTTTTTCTCATCAAATTCTTAGTAATTATACAATTAAATAAACAATAAGACAAAAAAAACCCATTGACTCACACAGTCAACGGGCGCTTACTACGCTTCATTTGTTAATTCTTGTGGATGTTGTTTCCAAAAAAGAGTTAGCCCAAAGGATAATGCTAAGATTGCCACTACCACAAAATAAGGATAGTGACTGTCAATATCGAGTAGCGTTCCTGATAGAATCGGTCCTACTATATTACCAACACTCGTTAAAGCAGAATTTATGCCACTGACCGTTCCCTGATTTTCCCCAGCATTCTTAGATAAAAACGTCGTAATAGCTGGTCGAATCAAATCAAAGGCCAAAAATACTACGAAAGTTGAAATTGAAACCGTCCAATAACCCGTTGAAAAAACAATACCAGCTACAAAAATGGCACTCAAGAGTAAACAAATTCGAATCAATCCAACCTCACCAAGTCGTTTCACCATACCATCAAAAAAGACTAGCTGGGCTATTAGGGCAAGAATGCCACTAACCGTGATAACAATCGCAATATCTCTCACAGAAAACCCAAAGTTCAGATCAACATAAATACTGTAAATTGACTCAAAAGCCGCTAAACCAAAAGCATTAATCAAAATAATTAAAAATGGAAAAGCCAAGACAGGCGTCAGTAACACATCTTTCATGTTGGTCTTCACTTTTACTTGAGTTGTTTTCGCTCTCTTTGGCTCTTTTAAAAAGACCCAGGCGAAGATAAAACCGATAAATCCTAGACCACCAGCTACAAAGAAAGGCAATCGTGTTGAAATATCGCCTAAAAAACCACCTATTCCAGGACCAATAATAAAACCACCGCTAATCGCACCAGAAACCCACCCCATCGCTTTGGGACGTTCTTCGATTGTAGTTACATCAGCTACGAAAGCCATCACAGAGGGCATGATTAATGCCGCTCCCAAGCCACCTAAAAGACGTGAAACATAGAGAATTGACACCTCTTGACCAATTCCATATAAAAATTCTGAAACGCCATAAACTAACATACCAATTACAATCATTTTCTTTCGACCGAATAAATCAGACAAACGTCCAGCAATTGGCGAACAAACGAGCTGTGCAATCGCAAAAGCGGCCACTAAGTAGCCCATTGTTTGACCCGATAAATTCATTTCATGCATAAAGGTTGGCATAACAGGTATTACTAAGCCAATCCCTAAAAAAACAACGAATAAATTTGCAATAACAATTAATAGCATGCTCATCGTTTGTTTATTTTTCATACAAACACCCCTAACAGTAATCTTTACTTTTTATGACTTGTTTCTAACTGGTGAGCAAGTAAGAAGTCGGCCATTCTTTATAGAATAATAGATAAACGTCTTTTTGTCTATGAAAAAAGTATCCCTCACGCTTCAATAGCTGTAAGAGATACTTATCATTTAATAAACAACTGCCGGTTTTTCCCATCTAACTGGATAACCAAATTTAGCTAATTCGTTCAGTTCTAAGTAGCTTGAAATCAGTCCTTCGTATACGAACTCCATTTCAACTAAGCTAGTCATATCCTGAGGTGTCATGAAATTGACTTTTTTAGGTAAGTTAATTGCTGTCGCTTCTTTCAAAATAGTCGTCGCAAATTCTGAGCAAAAATAATGATTAGGCCGCTCAATTTCAAAGCCCCATGATAAAAAGATCAAGCCTAAAAAATTATATTTTAGCTCATCACGTCGCTCTTCGAAATCCGCCAAAAGCTCTCTCATCTGATTGTACTCGTCAACAGTCACGCTCATCCGGTAAATTTGACAATTTGCGTCAGCAAAGAGCCCTGTACTCATGTCTTCTCTCACAAAACCGCCGATCAGTGGGTTATGGATTTGTTTGCGTCCAAAACTATAGACCTCAGATAATTCCTGATCGAAACTGATTGACACGTGATTATATTTATTTTTTGTATAAAACCCAATCGACCGCGATAATAGTGAAGTCGTTGATGAGTGAATAAAATAGATGTACATACTACTCTCCCTTACCTTTCAAAACGTCCCTTAGTCAAACGTTCAGACTACCAAATTAATTTATTAACCTTGTGGCTGTTACTCTATAGCATTATTTTAATTTAAAGTCTTAGAATAAGCATCCCTCTTTGGTCTGATTTTTTTCTAAACTTTTTCTACGAACTAATCCCAATAATCAACTAGATTCATTGTACCTGTTGAAGCGAGTAACAACAACTGCTTTTTACTTACAATATCGTCAGCTTCACCGCTTGACTAACACCTCTCTTAGATTTTTGATACAATATGAGTGACGATTAGTCGAACTCATCCTGTACTAATGAAAGGACTTCCTATGTATCCAAAGACCACTCAACTAATTTTAGATTACTTACATGCAGGGGTTTACCCCAGTACCTCCTTCGCTTTTATTAAAGAAGGACAACTCGAACAGTCAACTTTTGGGTATGCCCAACTTGAGCCTAAGCGCTTATTAACTGCCGACACGCTTTTCGATATGGCTTCGTTAACTAAAATGATTGCGACAAATTCATTAATTTTGCGCCTAATTGAAACTGACAGAATCCAAATTGATCATCCACTAAAGAGCTATTTACCTTCTTTTAGCGATCCGGCAGTTACAATTCGTCACTTGCTGACCCATACCTCAGATATTAATCCATATATTAACAACCGCGATACCTTAGGAGCCGCTGACTTAACAAACGAATTATTAGCCTTAAAATCTGGTTCTGAGATTGGTCTAAAAGTTGCTTATACTGACACTGGAACAATTCTTCTGGGATTTCTCTTAGAAGAAATTTACGGGATGCCTCTGCAATCGCTCTTCCAGCAAGAAGTTCTAGCTCCTTTAGGCATGACTAATAGTAGCTTTTCTCCAATACCTGAGAAATGTGCAACAACTGAAATCCATCCTCAACGAGGCCTGATTTGTGGGCAAGTCCATGATCCTAAAGCCTTTGTTCTGGGGGAGCACTGTGGCAGTGCTGGCTTATTTTCAACAATAGGCGACAGCATAATATTTGCTAGGATGATGTTAGCCGGTGGCCTAACTCAGAGCCGCGCTCGTTTTCTTAAAGAAGAAACAATCGATTCCTTATTTACCGATTGGACACCAACAGCCACACTCAAGCGGTCACTCGGCTGGGACTTAAAATACTCCTACGATTCTCGTCCTCTTCTTTTCCACACAGGATATACTGGAACGTTTATGCTCCTTGACAAATTAAAGCAAGAAGCGTTTATCTTTTTATCTAACCGTGTCCACCCTACCGATAAAAGAGTCCATTATTTAGAGAAAAGAGACCACATACTAGAGGTTTACTTGAATGAACAAGCACTTTATCAGTAATATCTGCTATAATATTGAGTGTAGAAATTGAACTCGCAATAAGACCAATATGCCTCAAGCGCTCTAATGAGGGTGGATTTGATTGCCTGCTCAAATTAACTATGACTGTCTCACGGATTATCATAGACACGATTTTAATAAGGAGGAATACACTTGGAACAACCATTATTTTTAGCACCTGTTTTTCAAGAAAAAATTTGGGGAGGCGACAAGCTACATACGGTTTTCGGCTATGAGCTACCCAATGATAAAATTGGTGAATGCTGGGCTATTAGCGCTCATCCCCATGGAACTTGCCATGTTGTTAACGGGCCGTATAAAGGCCATAAGTTGGATGAGCTGTGGCAAAACCATCGAGAATTATTCGGTAACGCTAAAGGAGATGTTTTTCCTTTATTAACTAAAATTCTTGACGCAGAAGATGATTTATCTGTTCAAGTACATCCTGATGATGCTTACGGCTTGAAGCATGAAGGTGAACTCGGAAAAACCGAGTGCTGGTATGTCATTGATGCCGATGATGGCGCTGAAATCATCTATGGACACCATGCAAAAACACGCGAAGAGCTACAAGAGATGATTGAAGCTAGCCAATGGGACGAGTTATTGCGTCGCATCAAGGTTAAAAAGGGTGACTTTTTCCATGTTCCAAGCGGAACAATTCATGCAATTGGTGCTGGGATTATGATTTTAGAAACTCAACAAAGTAGTGATACTACTTACCGCGTCTATGATTATGATCGTAAGGGTGACGATGGTCAACCTCGTGAGCTACATGTTAAACAATCTGTTGAAGTAACAACTGTTCCTCATGTGGACCCTCAGCTTAATATCATTCAGCGTAATCAAGGAAACTCTAGTGTAACCGAGTATGTCCGCACGCCTTTCTTCAATGTCTATGAATGGCAAGTGGCTGGCAGCTTATCACTTACTCAAGGGGGGCTATACACTCTTGTCAGCGTGATTGACGGCAGTGGGAAACTTATTATCGAAAACCCCAACACAGTCAATTCTGCTGATACTTACGAGTTATCTAAGGGTACCCACTTTATCCTGCCAAACCAATTGAAAAAATGGCGCTTAGAAGGTGACATGCAGCTCATCGCCTCTGAACCAGGTAGCCAGGCTTAATCTAACCATCTTTCTCAGATAGTTGGCGCAAAAAAAGAGTAGGGGGAGACCAATGAGTCTCCCTCTACTCTTCTATTTTCATTAACTATACTGCTGTTATATCCTCATCATCATTCATATCAGTTTCTTCTGAAGAGAAATCCTCTACTTGTACTTGAGTCAAAGGCTCGCATTTGATTCGTTTACGGCCAGCTAAACTCAATGGCACATGCTCGATTATCACATCACTATATTCCAACCCATACCAACGAGCTGGACTGGTTGTAATAGTTTTAATAGCCAATTTAGCTTGCATGATCAAACGATCTAAATTACTTAAGTCTGTCACTCGTGATAGCTCCTCACGAATTAAAACAAAACAGAAGTCGCCTACATCCCGACCAGGTGTAATCGTGTATTTTTGAGGCTGACGAGGTAATTTTCCTTGATCCATTAAATCATGAACAATATGGCGCAAGTAAATGTTAACATCCTGATTCATTCTAAAGCCCAAACGCAACTGAACATTGACAATATAATCCGTGTTCATCATATCAACATGGTATTCTTTTGTAAAAGGATCATCTGTAACAAACACATTGACAAACCAATAAACTTTGGCTTTTTTAGGTTTTTTATCCAAAATTGAATACATAATCTCACGGCCAATTTTGTGTTTTTTCAGATTGTTAGTTAAGAAAACCACATTTGTTTGATAAAGCTGTACCGTCTCGTCTTTACGAAGCTCATCAATTTGATCAACATAATCATACAAGGATACTCGGTTACTCATTCGCTCTTGAATAAGTGATCCTTTTTCCCAAATTACCATGACACTTAAAATAATTAAGGCAATAAGAACTGCCACATAACCCCCATGGAAAAATTTGGTTGCACTTGAAATAAAGAAGATACTCTCTATCACACTGAAAAAGATAAAAATACCACCAGCTAACACTCTTGGTACACCTTTTTGTAATAAATAGAAGAATAATAGAATAGTCGTCATCAACATGGTTACAGTAATCGCCAAACCGTAAGCTGCCTCCATGTGGGCAGATGTTCTAAAATAGAGAACAATTGCAATACACGTAACAAATAGAATCGTATTGACTACGGGAATATATAATTGGCCTTTTTGATTCGTTGGGTAGACGATTTTAAACCGTGGCAAAAGACGTAATTTAACTGCTTCTGATACTAATGTATATGAGCCAGATATTAGAGCTTGTGACGCAATCACGGCCGCAATTGTCGCAAAGACTACCCCAATAACAGATAACCACTCAGGCATCATTCTAAAGAATGGGTTTAACATTTCAATGTCTTGGTAGTAGGCACTGTCTTTGACAGAAATAATCCAAGCCGCTTGTCCAAAGTAATTAAGTAGTAGGCAAATTTTAATATAAGGCCAGCTGCCTAAAATATTCATTCGACCAACGTGTCCCATATCAGAATACAAGGCTTCCGCCCCAGTTGTTGCTAAAAAGACACTACCGAGAATAAAAATTCCTGCCTTATTTTCAGAACTTGTTAATAATTGAAACGCATAGTAAGGATTTAATGCTTTGATTACACTTGGGTTGTCAAAAAAGTTCCACAAACCAACTGCTCCGATAAAGGTAAACCATCCAAGCATGACAGGACCAAATGCTCGTCCGACTCGCTCTGTCCCGAATCGTTGAATCAAAAACAACAGACAGATGATCGCGATGGTGATAATGATAATCACATTTTGATCATTTCCAAAGGTATTGAAGAAGGTTGGAATCCCTCGCAACCCTTCAATTGCAGTTGTAATAGTAACCGCTGGTGTTAACACACCATCTGCAAGTAGTGCCGCCCCACCAATCATTGCTGGGATAATCAAATACTTACTTGCTTTTCTGACTAAGGTGTAAAGTGAAAAAATCCCGCCTTCACCATGGTTATCTGCCCTTAAGGCAATCATGACGTATTTGACAGTTGTCAATAGTGTTAACGTCCACACAATCAAAGAAACGGCACCGATAATAAAGCTTTCTGAGACATCGGCTAAGCCCCCATTTCCTTCAATGATAGCTTTCATTACATAAAGTGGGCTTGTTCCAATATCTCCGTAAACAACCCCCATTGCCACTAAGGCTCCACCAATTTTAAACTTATCCATGTGCTGGTGGCCTTGACGCGCTTTTTCCATTTTCACTCTTTCCTCCTAAGGAGCTCATTTTTTTAGCCATAAAAAGGGACCTGCATATTAGACGGGAGCCCAATACACAGGTCTTGCTATTTCATTTTAGACCAGCACCTTTAATGGTACTTGTTGTTGGCCTAAACACATAACCCTCTTTTTATAAAAGACTGTTATGTCAGCTACTCCCCTATGATTATCAATTACTGATAGAGCTCATTATATGCTTTTTATAGCAAAAGTCAATCATCTTTTATTTTATTTCTTATAATTTTTTTTTAGTCTTTTTTCTCATGTTTATCTCATTAGTTAAAAGTGGTTGAAAACGCCTTTAAATCTAACTTTTAACTAAAAAAAACTTTTCCACATAAAAATAATTCTTTTTGTTTTTTAATCTTTTTTTAATCTTATAACTCTGGTATAATGATTAGCAACTTCTTTTCTGAAAATAAGAAGAAAATACTGAGAGGTGTGTTTACATGAAAGAGATTTACAATTTTTCTGCTGGCCCGGCTGTTTTACCTAAACCAGTCCTTCTGAAAGCCCAATCTGAACTTATTAATTACCGAGATAGTGGTATGTCGGTTATGGAATTAAGCCACCGCTCCTCCTTATTTGAAGAAATTATTCAAGAGGCTGACATTCTACTACGTGAACTGATGGCAATTCCTGATAATTATCACGTCTTATTTTTGCAAGGTGGCGCCAGTCTACAATTTACAATGGTTCCTTTAAACTTAGCAAAAAATCAGCCAGTCGGTTATGTTAATACTGGAACTTGGTCAGAAAAAGCAATCAATGAAGCAAAAAAAATTGCAGGCCTTGATGTTCAGGTACTCGCTAGTAGTCAAGAAACTAACTATACGACTATTCCTGAGCTAAGCCAGTTGGATGTTCCACAGGATTTAGCCTACTTACATATAACAACTAATAATACGATTGAAGGAACCACTATTTACAACTTACCGAACACTGGCGATGTGCCGTTAGTAGCAGATATGTCTTCTAATATTTTATCGACTAATTATAACGTATCTGATTTTGGTTTAATTTATGCAGGGGCTCAAAAAAATATCGGTCCTGCTGGCTTAACTGTCGTCATTATTCGCGATGATCTGTTAGCCAAACAAGAGGTAGCAAGCTCGATGCTAGACTATGCTGTACAAGCTAAAGCCAAATCCCTCTACAACACGCCACCAACCTATGCAATATATATTGCTAAGCTAGTTTTTGAATGGATCAAAGAACTTGGTGGAGTCCCTACAATGGAAACTCGTAATCAAGAAAAAGCTCAGCTACTTTATGATTATTTAGAACAATCAGCTTTATTTAGTTCACCCGTTGCCACCGCTGATCGCTCACTCAACAATATTCCTTTTGTCACTGGACAGCCTGAGATAGACGCGCAGTTTGTAAAAGAAGCTGAAGCAGCTGGCTTTGAAAACTTAAAGGGGCATCGACTCGTTGGTGGAATGCGAGCGAGCTTATACAACGCATTTCCAATCGAAGGCGTTCACGCTTTAATCGCTTTTATGGCAAACTTTGAAACACAACATGGAGGGACTAATTAAGATGACTTTTAACATTCAAACTTATAATAATATCGCTGAAGAAGGACTGAAACGCTTTAAAAACGGTCCTTACGCCATTGATACTGAGGCTACCCCAGATGGGATTATGCTACGTAGCCAAAACCTACATGATAGTGAATTTCCGGCAAGTGTCAAAGCCATTGCTCGAGCTGGTGCTGGTGTTAATAATATTCCTGTTGAAGCATGTACCAGTGCTGGGATTGTCGTCTTCAATACACCAGGTGCCAATGCCAATGCTGTTAAAGAACTAGTATTAGCAAGCTTGTTACTGTCTGTTCGCCCTATACTAAAGGGTGCGGCTTGGGTTCAAACCTTGACCGGTTCTGATATTGACAAACAAGTCGAAAAAGAAAAGAAACAGTTTAGTGGCTTTGAATTAGAAGGGAAAAAACTGGGGGTAATTGGATTAGGCGCAATTGGGGCAATGATTGCCAATGATGCTTATCGTCTAGGCATGGACGTTGTTGGATACGACCCATTCGTCTCTGTCGATACGGCTTGGAATATTTCTCGTCGTGTCAGACGAGCACTGACTCTTGACGAAGTTTTTCGCGACTGTGATTTCATTACGATCCATGTTCCTTTGAACGATAAAACTCATCACTTAGTTGGAGAAAAAGAATTGGCCATGATGAAAAATAGTGCCACCCTTTTAAACTTTGCGCGAGGCGAATTAGTTGATAATCAAGCACTTGTTACTGCCATTAAAGCAAATGAAATTGGGGAATACATCACTGATTTTGCCGATGAAGCGTTACTTCATAATGAAAAAATTACTGTTCTACCTCATCTAGGTGCTTCAACAAGTGAGGCGGAAATCAACTGTGCTAAATTAGCTAGTAAAAATTTAAAACTATTTTTGGAAACGGGGAATATTCAACATTCAGTCAATTTCCCGACAGTTGAATTAGCCTTTCATTCACCCTATCGTTTGGCTATTTTCCATAAAAATGTGCCAAACATGCTTGGAGCCATCTCAAGTAAAGCTGCTGAGCTGGGAATGAATATTGATAATTTGATCAACCGTAGTCGTGACGAATTTGCCTATACGCTCTTGGATTTATCTGAAAGCGAGCTGACTAAAATTGAGACGTTACAAGCAGCCATCACAGATTTGAATGATGTTATTCGGATTCGGACGATTCAAAACCTAGAGGAGGGAGTGTAACAATGGTAGTTATTCGCCCTTTTAAAGCTATACGCCCAAAAGCGACACTTGTTGATCAAGTCGCGACCCATCCTTACGATGTTCTCAATTCTCAGGAAGCTGCTGAGCTGGCCGCAGATAATCACTATTCTTATTTGCACATTGATAAAGCCGAAATCGATTTAGCCAAGGATCTTTCCCCCTACGATGAACAGGTTTATCAAAAAGCTGCTAGCAACTTGGCTGACTTTTTATCAAAAGGCTGGTTCATTCAAGATTCACAACCGGCACTTTATCTATACGAACTAACTATGGAAGGGCGTGCCCAAACAGGAATCGTCGCAACAACTTCGATTGATGATTATGCTACTGGACATATAAAAAAGCATGAATATACTCGTCATGAAAAAGAAATCGATCGGATTAATCACATTGACTATACGGATGCCAACACTAGTCCAATCTTTTTAACTTATCGTCAACAACCAGATATTCAATCTACTATAAAAGATTGGCAACAAACCCACTCGCCGATTTATGATTTCACCAGTTTCTACGATGTGACTCATCGCGTCTGGATAATTACCGATCCTGAGGTGATAAAACAATTAGAAGCGAGCTTTAAGTCAATTGATTCTTTATACATTGCAGATGGCCACCATCGAACTGAATCGGCTGTTAAAGTTGGGCTCAAGCGCCGAGAGGCTTTTCCTGATGCACCTACTGATGCTGCTTTCAACTTTTTCTTATCGGTAATTTTTCCAAAAGAAGAACTGGCAATCTGGGACTATAATCGAGTACTGAATGTCCCATTGCCAACTGATTTAATTACTCAATTAGCTGACTCATTTGATATCACAGCATTGTCTGAACCTGCCTACTCCCCTGAAGAAGAAGGCACTTTCGGCATGTATCTAGAAGATACCTGGTATAAGCTAGCGATTAAGCCTGACTTAATTCCTGATGATGCCGTTGGCAAACTAGATGCCGCGCTCTTACAGCGCTATGTGTTTGAAACAATCTTTGGTATTAACGATATTAGAACAGATAAGCGAATTGATTTTGTGGGTGGAATTAGAGGAATCAAAGAGTTAGAACGCCTAGTTGATTCTGGCGCCTTTACATTAGCTTTTTCTCTCTACCCAACTTCAATGGATCAACTATTAGCAGTAGCAGATGCCAATCAAGTAATGCCACCAAAATCAACTTGGTTTGAACCAAAATTACTGAGCGGACTATTTTTACATGATTTAGAAACACCAACTAACTAATTAGAGACTAACAAACGGGATCACTTAAACCACATTTAGTCCATTTTAAAGAGCAAGACAAAGGTATTTTTTTACGTTTGTCTGCTCTTATTCATTAGAGACAGGGAGAGAGTTGTAGTGAGGGAAAAATTAACTAAAGCAAAACGGATTGTCGTAAAGGTTGGGACAAGTACCTTAATGTACCCTAATGGCAAACCAAACTTACAAGCTATTGACGAATTAGCTTTTGTTTTAAGCGACCTAATCAATCGAGACAAAGAGATTATTTTTGTTTCTTCTGGTGCTATTGGGATTGGGCTAAATCAATTGAAAATGAGTCAACGACCCTCGTCAATTCCTGAACAACAGGCGGTTGCTGCAATTGGTCAATCCGAACTAATGACAATCTACACTCGCCGATTTCAAACGTTTAGTCAGCTAATTGGGCAAGTTCTGTTAACACGTGATGTTGTTGATTTTCCAGAAAGTCGCCAAAATGTCATTAACACCCTTGAACAGTTAATTCGAATGCAAGTCGTGCCTGTTATTAATGAAAATGATAGCGTTTCTGTTGATGAATTAGACCACCTAACTAAATTTGGAGATAATGACTTCTTATCGGCCGTTGTCGCTCAACTAATAGAAGCCGATCTACTCATTATGTTATCGGATATTGACGGCTTCTATTCAGCCAATCCTGTGACTGATTCAACCGCCGTTCTTTACGAGCATGTCTCAAAGATTGATTCAGATTTGCGCAAACGAGCAGAAGGAAATGGCAGTGGCAGTCAATTTGGCACTGGTGGAATGCTGAGTAAACTAAATGCCGCTGAACAAATTTTGCTAAATGGTCAAACGATGGTTTTAGCTAATGGTAAGCACCCTAAAGTTATTTTTGATATTGTCAATGGTCATAATGTTGGCACATTATTTTGTGCCTCGGAACAATTGAAAGGAGCAAAATAATGACACTTTTAGACCTAGGTAAACAGGCTAAATTGGCCTCATACAGTTTGTCTCAAGCAAGCACACAGCTAAAAAATGACTTACTAATCAACATGGCGACGGCATTAGAAGCAGAAATCGATGTAATCTTAACTGCTAATGAAAAGGATTTGACCAATGCTACTGAAAATGGCATTGGAGATACCATGCTTGATCGACTACGTTTAACCCCCGATCGTATTCGTGATATGGCAGAAGGTATGCGTCAAGTTGCCTCGTTAGCTGATCCTATTGGAAATGTCGATCATATGTGGAAAAATGAAGATGATCTAACAATCGGTAAACGACGTGTTCCTTTAGGGGTTATTGGGATTATCTATGAGTCTCGACCAAATGTTACCTCAGACGCTGCCGCACTTTGCTTTAAAACAGGAAATGCTGTTATTTTACGAGGAGGAAAAGAAGCTTTTTTTTCCAATCAAATTCTTGTAACCATCCTACAAAAAACACTTTCTGACAGCCCGCTTTCAGAAAACTGTATTCAATTTGTCAGCGATACCTCTCGTGAAACAGCACGAGAGCTCATGCAGCTAAACGATTATTTAGATGTGTTAATTCCACGTGGTGGAGCTAATCTAATTAAAACTGTTTTGGCGACTGCAACTGTGCCTGTTATTGAAACAGGAACAGGGAATTGTCATATCTATGTTGACCAACACGCTCAATTAGAGATGGCTAGAGATATTGTTATCAATGCAAAATGCCAGCGACCTTCTGTTTGTAATGCAGCTGAAACCCTTCTGGTTCACGAAGCGATTGCTGCAACCTTTTTACCTTTGGTCGCAGAAGCTTTGGCGGTCTATCAAGTTGAGCTAAGGGCTGACGAACGAGCCTGTCTTTACTTACCGCAGGCAAAAGTCGCAACAGAAACAGACTGGTCAACGGAATTTCTTGATTTCATCCTTGCGATCAAAGTGGTCGATTCAACTGATGAGGCTATTCTACACATCAATTCCTACAATACTAAACACTCGGAAGCGATCATCAGCGACAACTACTTTGAGACACAAAAATTTCTGGATAATATCGATGCTGCAGCCGTTTATGTGAATGCCTCAACTCGTTTCACTGATGGCTTTGTCTTTGGGTTTGGCGCTGAAATCGGCATTAGCACACAGAAACTTCATGCCAGAGGACCAATGGGACTTAACGAACTAACCTCTACTAAATACGTTATCTATGGTGAGGGACAAATTAGAAGCTAACTAAAAATAGCTAACAGAGAGTAGGATAAACGTCTCACTCTCTTTTTACTTCACGTATCTTAATGTGACAACCGACTTTATGTCTCAGTATGTTTTAGGAGGTACACCTCACCAAACAATTCATGAAGTTTTGATGTCTTTTTCGCGTGACCTTTTTCTTTCTGAGATGAGTATGCTAAAATTAGCTTTAGCATTACTTCTAGTCACGTCAATGAGTGACTATTGAAATACTATTCTATAGGAGATCCTTACATGAAAGAAAAATTATCCGCCTTATTAAAAAAGGAAAAACGTTACGGCTTAGCTGCTTTTTTCATTCCTTTCCTCATAATGGCCATCTGTTATGCAATGATAGGTATTTATTGGGGAAGTGATCGAAGTGTTCTAGCAAGTGACGCGTTTTCTCAATTCTCTAATTTCCATGCGAGTTTTAACAATGTTCTTCATGGAAAACAAAGTCTCTTTTACTCATGGAATACCTCTTTAGGCTTAAACTATTATGCCTTAATTTCGTATTATTTAGGCGGCATCTTCACCCCTCTGGTCTTTTTCTTTAAAAATAGTCAAATGCCAGATGCCCTTTATTTATTAACCTTGATAAAAATTGGGTCAGCAAGCCTTGCCTTTTGGTTCTATGCTAAAAATACCTTTAAAATTAATCCATGGTCTCACGTCTCACTTGCTGTTGGCTATTCCTTAATGTCTTTCGTGACTGCTCACTCAGAACTGATTATGTGGCTTGATACGTTTGTCTATCTGCCTCTGATTTTCTTAGGTATCGACCGCGTTATCGACAAACGCAAACCACTGCTTTTATTTGTATCCTATTTCTTACTTTTCATCTCTAATTTCTATTTTGGCTTCATGGTTGGTATTCTATCCTTTATGTACTTTTGGGCACGAGTCGTAATTGATTGGCAAAAAGGAAAAAAAGCGATCATTCACTATTTAATAACATCTCTTCTAGCAGGAATAGCCTCAATGGTGATGATCTTACCCACTATTTTGGATCTAAGCTCTAATGGCGAGACACTTAGCGAAGTAACTAGATGGAAAACAGAGGCGACGGCTCTCTGGGATGTTGTCATAAAAAATATGGTAGGAGTCTATGATACTACCAAATACGGGTCAATCCCCTTTATCTATGTCGGGCTATTACCCTTGATTTTTTGTCTGTTCTATTTCGTTAGCAAAAAAATACCACTAAAGAACAAACTGGCTTACGGGGCAATTTTTGCACTCATTACAGCAAGCTTTTACTTCGTACCACTCAATCTATTTTGGCATGGCATGCACGCTCCTAACATGTTTTTATTCCGTTATAGCTTTACCTTCTCCTTCCTAGTGCTAATGCTGGCTGGCTATGGTTTAGAACAATTTACTAAAGAAGATAGTGCTGTTTTTACTAGCTCAACTATCGTCCTAATCGGTGTTTTTATCATGGCCTATATGGTTCGCTCAAAGGACAGTTATAATTTCCTAACAGATCGTCATTTCTTAGGAACTCTGCTACTTTTATTACTATATCTAGTTGGCATTATTTTTTATCAGTTTTACCAGCCTTATAAAGATAAAAAAACAAGCAGACTGAATTCACAGCAGCTTGCTATTCTATTATTAATTATGGTTTCTATCGAAGCTACCATCAATACCAACGCGATGTTGAATGGCATCTTAGAGGATTGGCGCTACGCCTCTCGCAGTCTCTACGAAGACCCATACAAAGATTATAGCGACGCAATTGACACGACGAAAAAGAAAGACAACGATGCGTTTTACCGCATGGAAACTTTAGATCCTGTGTCTTCTAACGATAGTATCAATTACGCGTTCAGCGGTGTCAGTATGTTCTCATCCATCCGCAATCGTAATACCTCAACCGTTATGAACGACCTCGGCTTCCGATCACGAGGAACGGGACTAAATATCCGTTACCCAAATAACACTTTGCTGATGGATTCGTTATTTGGTATCAAGTACAATCATGCAAAAACAGATCCACAAAAATTTGGATTTGAACGCAGTTATCAAAATAAGACTTACGGCATGTATCAGAATGAGTTCGCAGCCTCACTTGGTATTTTAACAGATCAAGCAATTTCTGATGTAAAATTTCCTGCTAATGATAACTTAGCAGCTCAGACCAATCTTATCAATCAGCTCGCTGGTACAAATGAAAACTTCTTTACTTTTTCTACACCAGACCTGATAAATTTGACTAACACGACAATGACAGAGCAGAATGGCAATATAACCTTCACCGAGGTCGAATCAAATAGCTCTAAAGTTGTTAACTGGGAGATTGATATCCCCGCCAATAAACAAGCCTATTTGAGCCTTTTTCCGACGAATTTTGGTGAACTAAAAAGCTCTACTGCTGAAATTACAGTAAACGGTCAAAGCAGAAAAACTCAAATAGATATCACTGGTCAATACTACAATCTAGGTTATTATCCTGAAAGTACTCACATCAGTTTCTCTGTTGCTTTTTATGGAACGAGCTCACTGACATTAATGAAGCCACCAGTAATTTTGCTCGATATTCCTAGCTACGAACGAGCCTTTGAAGCTATTCAACAACGAGAGGTACCATTCACTGCAACTGGCAGAACCGCTACGGCTGAAGTTAATGTAACCAAAGATAAACAGGTCCTGATGACCACCATTCCTTATGATAAAGGCTGGTCTGCTTATGTTGATGGTAAAAAAGTGGCAATTAAACCATTAAAAAAAGCCTTTATCACCATTCCTTTAACCAAAGGGACACATGATATTAAGCTAACATTCTTGCCTCATGGTTTTACGTGGGGACTGCTTGGCTTAGTTTTAGGAATTACGCTCTTTAGCGGTTATCTGTATCTTCTAAAAAAGTATCCACTAAAAGAAACTTCCAAAAAGCGTGTAAGAAAGAAAAAAATAGATTAATTAAAAGAGTAGATGGCAAGACTAACGTCCCCCACCTACTCTTTTTCGATTGCTAATGTGCTAAAAGACTTTATTAAACAGAACCTCTTGTTTGCCATTTCATTGTTGTCACACTCAATAAATCAATCAACAAGAAAAACACGAATCCAATACCACTTAACATTAATATAGCACCATACATCATCGGATAATCCATACGGGTCCACGCATCCATAATAAAGTAACCCATTCCATACTTAGTGCCGTAGTTTTCTGTAAAAAATAAAACCGAAATAGCTGTCCCTAAGGAAATACGACTCGTACTGAGGACCGCAGAAAAACTTGCTGGCAACGTAATTTCTTTGAATTTTTGCCAAGAGCTTGCTTGCATACATTGATAAATATCATAAAGATGCTCCGGTATTCCTTGCACAGCATCACGGACTGATAAAACAACTTGTGGGAAAACAATCAAAATAATTAAGGTGATTTTGGATAGTTCTCCTAAACCAAATAACAACATAATCATTGGCAAAAGAGCCAATTTAGGAATCGGATACGTCAAGTAAATAATTGGATCTAATAAATTATTCCAGTTCTTTGACCGCCCCATCAGTAGCCCCAATGCTGAACCACTGATGAGGGCCAAACTCATTCCAATAAAGATTCGTCGTAAGCTGACAATAATATGCCAACCAAGCTGTTGCTCAAATAGGCTACCGAATGCTTGATAGACGGTTACTGGACTCGGTAGAATCGATTTATTAACCCATAGACTTGCGAAAAACCAGACTAGATGAATGACTAGCAAAGCAAACATAATACCGATTATCCGCTTTTTTAAACGACTCATTTACCTGCCAACTCCTTCCGCAACCCTCTGACTTCCTCATAAAAGCGCTGATTCTCTCTTAAATCAAGCAACGCTCCTTCAGATTGAGCCAAAGGATTATCAACAACTTTTAGAATTTCTCCTGGTTGACCTGCCATTAGAATTATTTTTTGACCGAGTAGTACCGCTTCTTCAATGTCATGTGTGATAAATAACGTGGTCTTTGGCTGTTGTAACCAAGTCTCACGAAATAATTCCTGAGCTCTTTCACGAGTGAAGGCATCGAGGGCCGAGAACGGTTCATCCATCAATAGGAAATCAGCCTTAATAGCAAAAGCTCTGGTAATTGACACCCGTTGCTGTTGTCCACCACTCATCTCATTAGGATAGGCATTTTTCAATTCACTAATCGCCATTGCACTAAACAACTTATCAATCATTTCTATTTGTTCAGCCGATAACTTGGCTTTTTTTTGACTAATCTTAACAGCACTTGTCACAGCCTGCCATGCTGTCTGCCAAGGGAGTAAGCCATAATTTTGTGGAACTAATCCTATCAATTGTTGACTCGCCTCGTAAGTATCTCCTGCTAATTGCACAGAGCCATGGCTAATTTCCTGCAGCCCAGCAACCACTCGAAGTAACGTCGATTTCCCTGTCCCAGATGGTCCCAAAATCGTGTAGATCGTCCCAGGCTCTAATGAGAGGTTCAACCGATTGAGAATAAGTTGTTCACCAGCTACAACACTGACCTCTTTAAATATTAAGGACTTATTTAAAATAGACATCACTAATAACTTCTTCCGCTTTTATTTCCTGCTTCAATAGACCTTCTTTAGTTGCCCAAGCAAATGCTGAGTCAACATCAGAAACTTTGACCTGCTCTATTTTGCCATAATCAGGTACCTCAATTTGCTCTTTTAACGTTTCTGGAAAACCAACATCAGCAATGAATAAATCAATATATTCAGACTTATCTGTGTTTTTAAAGTAATCTGCTGCTTGGTTATACGCGTCAAACATGCCACGAATTGCTTCCCCTTGCTTATTAACACAATCCGTTGTAAAGGCAATTGCAAATGGATTAATGCCAATATCTCGAGTTGATTGAACCACGTGCATCTGATTAGCTTTAGCCATCGTCACAAACGGTTCAGGTAAAATCGCTCCTGCTGCTTTCTTATTAGTCAATAACTCTAGACGTGCTGGGACTTGTGGGACTTCATTAACTTCAATGTCCGCCATTGTTAAATTCGCTTTTTCAAGCATACTATCCACCGCATAAGCCGTTCCCGTTCGCGTTGAAAAAACAACATTCTTCCCTTTTAAATCGGCAACTGTTTTGACTGAATCATCACCCGATACTAAATCAAATTGATCGTAAGGTGCTGCCACTACCTTAACATCAAAATCCGCTTGACGGTAAATCGCAACAGCAACCAAATCCGTAATCACGCCATCTAACTTGCCTGCCTGAAAAGCAGCATCGCGATCATTCGCACTTTTAAATACCTCTAACTCAAGCTTGACACCATGCTCTTTAGCATAGCCTTCCTTTTCAGCAATCAAAAAAGGAATATTATCCGTCGAAGGCATAACTCCTAAGCGCAAGACAGTCTCCTCAGTTCCACTTTCTTTCGTTGAACTTTCTTTTTTCTCCTCTGGTGCACATCCAGTCAAACCTAAAGTAACCGCCAGAACAATGACTAAACTACCCAACCATTTTTTCACGTATCAAAACCTCTTTCTAAATTTTATCGCGCTAATAATTCCTTCGTCTCTCATTGTAATTGATTTTAACAAAAAGTAACAGCCTCTCTGTTCTTATTCAATCATCATTCCTTCCATCGGTCGTGGACGTCGACGTTTCCCTCGATCAATCAATAAGTAAAGTTGTATCATCAAGAACCACTCATTACTCTTTTGGTAGGAAATATAACGAGGCTCCCAATCCGTTGCAAATTCAGCTTTAAAACTGCGTACATCCTGAAAATTTGAAACGGCTGAACTATAAGTATAAAAAGCGTTGACTACCCGTTCTTTTATAAATGAAGTCTCTGCTTCGCCAACATTTGCCAACGGAGCCAATCCTAAATCAAAAAATTCTCCGCCTTTTCCTTGGTACAAATCAATCACATTAGAAACCATAAACACACCTAAATCTGTAGGTGCCGATGTTTTATACCGCATCAAATCATACCCCAACTCAATTGAGCCATTGATTGGCTTCAATGAAACAAACGCAACAACTTCTCGGTGCTCACTGTAGACAACCCCAACAGGAGCTTGATTTAGATACTCTCGCTTGAAGCGCCCATTTGAAAAGTAACGTTCACCATTTAACTTAACCCAACTATCCGATACTTTTTCTAGTTCAACAAGTAATTCATTTGAAAGAGGTGGCTCATACAGCTTAAACTGATAGCCTTGTCCTTCTAAACGTTTAGTCTCCGTCCGATTAACCGCAATTGTTTGTTTCTCACTCGCAGATCTTAATCTTATTTTCCCCTCTTCACCTAGTTTCATAAAATCAAACCCTAAGTCATGTAATAAGAGTGAAAAATCGGCCGTTATTCCATAAAATACGAGCTGGTAACCTAAACGATCTGCGTAATGAATAAAAGCAACGCTGGCTTGTTTAAAATAACTCTTCTCTCCAACTGGATCCCCCAACACAAACAACTTGCTTCCCTGTAACTCAAAAGTAAACATCACTTTATCCCAATTATCCTCACGAAAATAGAAATTACGCTTATCTTTCAAATACAGTAAATGACTATAGTTAGTCCCGCCATAGCGCTCTATCAGCCAGCTTATGCGACTTTCATCAAAGTACAAACCAGCTCGCTCAGAGGAACCCAAGTAATGGTAGAGCAAAACAATAGTAACAGCCGCAAGAATTAGACCAGCTAAGCCTTGAAGCCAGACAGTTTCTGATGGAAAAAGTAAAAAATTAGATGGAACCTCACCATGCTCTAGGCGATTAGTCGAATAAAAACCAACAACTGAGTACAGAATGAAAAGAGCGCCATAAAGCACACCATCAAAAACCAGTGATTCCCATGAAAAAACTAACTGCTTACGGTAAAATTCCTTTCTCGACCAATAGATACAGATAATCAGGAATAAATAGAAAATGATTAAACTCCATGAAACGGTTCTTGAAACAGTGTTTAAGATACAAAAAGCTAAAACAAGAATCGTTGGCAGATACGCCTTTCTCACTCGATTGGCCACCCCCCTAGCTAACCCAATCAGTAGGAAGCCAATCATCATGTTTAATGTTTGATCTAAAAAATCAAAGGAAAATGGCAATAACTTACGGAAAACCTGACTCAAATTAGATAAATTAGGCACAGTTGATAAGAGAACCATTGTTATGCCCGCAAAATAGACCATACAAACCAAGACAAAATGAGCCGTTTTCTGAGCAAATACTTTTGGTAAATCATCAAAAAATTGATTAATTTTAGCACTCGTCTGATGTAAAAATGACACTAGACCTGTTAGGAATGGGACTATGTAATAGAAAATTCGGTAGTAAAGTAGCCAAGCAACTGCTACTTCTTTTGGCAAACCGACTTGTCCCAATCCAACAATCATCAAAACATCAAACGTACCCATCCCTCCTGGAACCATTGAAATCATGCCAATAAAGGTTGCCGCTATAAACAATGGATATACCTGAAATACATCAACTGAAACAGACAGCAGTTGACCAATTAGTAGAAAGGCCCCTAAAGCACCTGCCCACTGCCCAAAGGAACCCAAATAAAGCTTCAAGACACGTTTCAGTGGAAAATCTGCAAATAATCGCTGGCGTCGTAAACGCGTAAATAGAAACAATCCTGGTGCATATAAACTACCCGCTAATAACCAAATCCAGTAACTGCGATACGGATTATCTGGTCGAATAAAAAAAACATCAATGAATGTCACTGCACATAATAGAGACAAACCAGACAGCATAAAAATAGCGACCTTCGACACAGTTGTAACGACTTTCTTTGTTTCAACCTCTTGACCATAAAATCTTGCTCTTAAAGTTGCGCCTATCACCCCACCAAATCCAGCTAAATTATTCAGTGTATTAGTCGTCCATGCAGAGGTAAAAAGCGTATTCCGTGGCAAATGAGGCTTGCCATTTTCTTCTAAAATCTCAACTGTCACCCAATCATAGAGTAGCATTGGTAAGACCGCAACCAGACCAATTATCGTCATTAACAGCAAGGTTTGTTTACGCTGAGAAGCTAAAACGGCCTTTAAATCCTCCCAGGTCATCCCTTGCAAAATCGAGGTCATCTGATTGACCACAAATAACAACACAGAAAAAAGGAAAATAATCTTTAACCAATTAGCGTGTTTTCGAACCCAATTACTCAATGTTCTTATTGATTCTCTCATCTATTCTCACTCCTGTTAAAACAATCCATTAAAAGGCCACACTTGGCACAACTAATCACTTTATATTTTACCACACATCCCGCTAACACACGCAAACAACCCTATCGGTTTTGTTTGCACTCTGATAGAGATACGAGTAAGATAAGAAGTATCTCTAACTTGAAAGAAGGAATCTTCATGAAATTAGGCTTTATCGGCGCTGGCAATATGGCCACAGCTATTATTAAAGGGTTATTAGCAAGTAACTACTTGCCTCAGACTGACCTCTACATCTCTACTTCTAATTTCGCCCATAGCCAAGCAATAGCGGAAACATCAGGTATCAATGCGAGCCAGTCTAATACAGACTTAATAGCAGCAGTTGATGTGGTTGTAATTGCAGTTAAACCACATATCGCACCAATTATTTTACACGAACAGCGAGAACAATTAACGAAAAAGCAGCCTCTCCTTATTTCAATTGCAGCTGGCTTATCTTTAGACAACCTACAAGAACTAACTCATCCAAACCAAAAAATTGTCAGAGTGATGCCCAATATGAATATCGCAATTGGCCAAAGTGTCTCTGCTATTTGTCATAACCAAGCTACATCTGACGCGGAATTAGCTGAGGTTGTCAACCTATTCAACGTAGTTGGTTCTAGCTATATTATTGAAGAAAAGGATTTTCGTAATTTTACCTCTTTAGCGGGATGCTCACCTGCCTACACTTATCTTTATATTGATGCCATGTCGCGCTCTGGTGTTAAGAATGGGTTACCTAAAAAACTCGCCACCAAAATTGCAGCTGAAGCAGTTAAAGGTAGTGCCCAAATGGTCCTAGATTCCGCTGAGAGTCCATGGGACTTAATCGATCAAGTCTGTTCTCCAGGTGGGACAACTGTAGCCGGTTTAGTTGCTTTGGAAGAAGAGCATTTTATGGCAACTGTCATCAAAGGTCTAGAAGCAACTATTAAACGCGACCAAGAATTAGAACATTAACAAAAAAAAGCGATTCTGAACCGTCAAATTCAGAATCACTTTTTTGACATTTACTAAAGAAAATAAACGAGGAAACACTGATAAATCGCTGTTGCAAGAAATACTTGCTACCTTTTTCGCGATAAATTTAGTAAGGTAAATTCAGTAAGACATATTAACTAATGCTTCTATAACTTTGTAGTAGCAATCTTGGTAGGTCTTCAACTAAGGGAGGAAACTATGACAATTGGTAAAAAATTACAAGCTCGAAGGAAAGAATTAAACCTAACCCAAGAAGATGCCGCTCAACAATTGCATGTGTCGCGACAAGCCATTTCCAATTGGGAAAACAGTAAAAATTATCCCGATCTTGAAACGATTATTGTCATTAGTGATGTTTATCAAATTTCCTTAGACACTTTACTGAAAGGGGATAAATTAATCGTGAAAGAAATCAAAAAGAACATCCATGTAAGTATCATTAAGAGAGGGATTGCTTTTCTCGGTTTATTAAGTATTATGATCTGCTTAATTATCGATTTGGCTATCTCACATCGCCTAACCTGGTCACTAATTCCTACTATCAGTCTAATAGCTTTAGGGATAATTTGGCTAAGCTATGACAAAACAACTAAACAACGACTAGTCAAAGCAAGCATTTGTTTCAGTTTATTGTTAATTCCCTATCTATGGCTACTAGAAAAAATAGTGATTACTAATCACTATTTGAGGAACGAATGGTTTTTAGCCCCCGCCTTGCCAATCAGTCTATTATGGCTAAGCATTGTTTGGTTAGTCATTATTATCCACCTTAAAACTGCTTGGAACTGGTGCTACTCGCTTGCCTTATTGAGCCTAATTTCTATTGGTGGCAGTTATATCATGACCCTGATTCTAGGAGACTCTGATTCTTTCTTAACTATCATTACTACCACTATTTCTGCTGGAACATTTTCACTTATTTTCTTTTTCCTAGGCAACTATCTTTCTCGCACAACTCAATCTAATTAACTGGCTCCCCTACTGATTTTATCTTTCCTATCAATCAGTAGGGGTTAAGTCATTTTTAGGATTATCTTCCCCATAGAACCTCTTTGTTCTATGACCTTATCTTGAGCTTCCTGAGCCTCTGACAGTTTGAATGTCTGATCAATGACAGGTCTCACCCCTTGACTAAGGGCAGCCACTAAACGGTAATCGTTTTGTTTCTTTTGAGACGCTGTCATATTCATCAACATCATGCCACTAATTTGAATGTCTTGATTCATAATCAACCGCGGATTTATTTCTATTTCACCACGATTCCCCACAACAATAATCTTTCCCTGTAGCGCCATCAGTTTGAGGTCTTTTTGAAGATTGACATTAGCCAACATTTCAATAATCACGTTCACTCCCAGTCCGCCAGTGACTGCCATCGCATCTGCCAAATAATGCTCTGCATGATGATTGAGTACCACATCTGCTCCTAATCTTTTCAACAGTTCTAGTCCTTTTTCGCTTCCTGCAGTCGCAATTACGACTGCACCTAGTTGTTTTGCCAACTGAACGACAAGACTTCCAACTCCACCAGATGCCCCATGAACTAAAATAATATCCCCCGGTTGACAATTCGCCTTTTGAAAAAGAGCTTGAATTGCCGTTAAGCCGCTCGAGCCAATCGCTGCCCCCTCCTCAAAAGAAAGTGTCTCTGGTAAGGCGTACACACATCCCATATCGCACACTACCTTCTCTGCATAAGTACCCGTTCCATATCCCATTAAGGTTGAAACATACACACGATCGCCAACTTGATACTCCGTCACATCCTGTCCAATCTCATCAATAATTCCTGCTCCATCACTACCTGGTATGTATGGAAGAGTGGGAAGATTTTTATACGCCCCAGCACGGATGTAAGTTTCAACTGGATTGATCCCCGTCGCATATAAACGAACTCTCACTTGATTCTGCTTTGGCTTTGGTTCTGGTATATCTGTATAAGTTAAAACCTCTGACTTTCCAAACTCTGACACTACAATTGCTTTCATTAATTACCTCTCCTTCTCTTCGTTCTACACACAGTACCTATAGTTACAATTTTATACCTATAAAAGACTATCGTCAATTTCCCTACTGTATATAAAAAACAAAATTGTTTTTATTTTCTTTTAATATTTTTATCAAATTTTAGCAAAATCAAGTAAAAAATACCTATTCCAATACGCTTTAACTAAGGTTGATCCGCCAAATTTAAAATACTCCCTCCACTCATCACTCATTAATTTTTGTGAAAAAAGACAGAACCCTTTGAAATTACCATGTAAATCAGCGACAATAATGATGCCTTACCTCACAGAAAAGGAGATTGAAAAATTATGTACTACCTCTCCATGGCCAGCCGAGATATTCGGGTTAACCTTGCAACTGAAGACTATTTATTAAGTAAATGGAATAAACCTGAACCACTTATTTTATTCTATATCCAAGAACCCTCTATTATCATTGGGAAAAATCAAGATTATTATGCTGAGCTCAATTTACCTTACGTCCTAAAACATCAAATCACGGTCACCCGACGCTTATCTGGAGGTGGCGCAGTTTATGATGATTTAGGAAATCTTAGCTTTAGTATTGTCACTCAAAAGGGAGCTCACTTTGGTCAATTCAAAGAACTAACTTATCCTATTTTGACTGCCCTTCACCAACTTGGTGCTACTGGTGCTAGCCTAACAGGTCGCAATGATTTAGTTATTGATGGCCGAAAATTTTCTGGCAATGCCATGTATCAAAGTGGTCAGAAACTTTTTTGTCACGGAACACTGATGTACAATGTTGATTTAGCAGTACTTCCTAAGGCCTTGACCGTCTCACCAGAAAAATTACGTACCAATAAGGTACAATCTGTTCGTAGTAGAGTAACTAATCTAAAACCCTACTTATCACAAGAGTATCAGCATTTAACCACGGAAGAATTTAGAGATAAATTGATTTGTCAGATGTATGGTGTCGACACACTATCAGACATCCAAACCAGTCTCTACTCGCTAACCGCTGATGAAAAGCAAGCGATCAACAAGCTAGTCGAGGACAAATACGCCAATCAACAATGGATCCAAGGACATACTCAACATTCACAGATTAGCCGCAAACGGCGATTCCCTATAGGAACTATTGAAGTTCGATTTGATTTAAGTGAAACTCATCTACAAAATGTGAATGTCTATGGTGACTTTTTCAATCAAGCCGATGTTTCAGAACTTGAAGATGCATTAAATCAAATTAACTATAGCTTTACTTCTATCATGAGCGCACTAAATCCATTCAACTTAGCTCATTACTTTGGGTCAATTACAGCGACCGAACTCGCACAATTAATTTTAAAGGATGACACTGATGATTAAACTGGAAGGCATCACAAAATACTACAAGCAAGAGCAGCATTCAAAAAAAGCTTTATCCAACATTTCATTAGAAATACCGACTAACGACTGTTTTGGCATAGTTGGGCCTAGTGGATCAGGAAAATCAACACTTTTGCGGTTAATTAACCAACTAGAGCAAGCTGACAGCGGTAAACTTTATTTAGATGGGCTTGATATTGCCACCTTATCTCCTAGAGAACAACGACTCAATCGACAAAACATAGGGATGATTTTTCAACAGTTTAATCTACTCAATAATAAGACCGTCTATGATAATGTGGCACTCCCGCTTAATCTACAAGGAAAAGAAAATCGGCAAATAATTAATGACATGATGGATTTCGTCAAAATAAACGACCTTGCTCAGCAATACCCACAACAATTAAGCGGCGGTCAAAAGCAACGAGTGGCGATTGCTCGGGCCCTCTCATTTACGCCATCGATTCTTCTTTGTGACGAGCCAACCTCCGCGCTTGATGAACAACATACAGAGGAAATAAGTCAGCTATTGAAACGAGTTCAACAAACCTTTCAAACGACTTTGGTGATTGTTAGTCACGAATTTTCAGTCATCCGTCACTTATGTCAACAAGCCGCGATTTTAGAGCAAGGAGTCTTGCTTGATGTTATTAAAGTGGCAGAACCAACCATTGAATCTAGCTACAACAATTATTACGATCGAGCACTGGAGAGTCTAAGCCAATGAACCTTTTTTTAGAACGACTTACTTATTACCAACCAGAAATGACCAAGGCACTCTGGGAAACAGGCTACATGCTGATTGTTTCGACTCTAGCCGCAATTATTTTTGGGCTGCCACTAGGTACCTATCTCTTTCTTACGGGTAAGCGAGGCATTTCAGCCAATCGCTTCTTATCAATCAGCCTAAACAGCTATGTAAATATTGTGCGATCATTTCCTTTTCTGCTGTTTGTGATTGCTCTAATCCCTTTCACTCGCTGGCTTATTGGAACATCATTCGGAACCTATACTGCAACTTTACCGCTTAGTTTGGTCGCAATTGCTATATACGGGCGCTTAGTTGAACAAGTTTTGCTCGATATCCCCAGCGATACAATTGAGCTCGCTCACTCCCTCGGCGCTACTAAAAAACAGCTAATCAGTCAGTTTTTATATGTCGAAGCTCGCTCTGGTTTAATCCTTAGCTTAACCTCCTTAATGATCAGCATGGTTTCATATTCGACTGTCATGGGAGTGATTGGCGGAGGAGGAATTGGCGATTTTGCCATTCGTTATGGCTATCAACGATACGAATACGATGTTATGTACACCACCATCATTATTATGATTACAAGTGTCATGCTCATTCAGCTACTCGGCACGACCATCGCAAAAAAAATAGATAAACGAAAAAAATAGGAGCGTGTCAATTATGAAAAAGAAACTTATTTTGTTAGGATTACTCAGCTTGTTTACCGTAGGATTAGTCGCTTGTGGAAGCAATAGCCCCACTGCAAAAGAAGCTAAAGCTGAAAAAAAAGTAGTCAAAATCGCCGCACACTTACCCTCAATGGTTGATATAATTAAGATTGCGACCCCAGTTATGGAAAAAGATGGCTACACCTTGGAGCTTGTCCAGGTCAATGATAATATTCAATACAATGAGTTATTAAAAACAAAAGAGGTTAATGCAAACTTCGCCCAACATGAACCCTTTATGGAAAAATTCAACGATGAGCGTCAAGCAAATCTTGTTGCGGTTCAAAAAATTTACGATGCAAAAGTTGGTTTCTATTCGAAGCAAGCTAAATCAATCGCAGATATTCCCAATGGTTCAAAGGTCGCTTTACCAAGTGATGTCTCTAATGAGGGACGCGCTTTAGCCATCTTAGCAGATGCCGGCTTAATCAAATTAAAAGACGGTGTCGGATTTGAAGGAACTCTAAAGGACATTGAAGAAAACCCTAAGAATCTCGAATGGTTATCAGTTGATTTGTTGAATCTTTCAGAAGCGTACGATGAAGCGGATGTTAGTCTTGTTTATAACTACCCTGCTTATATTGCCAAAATCGGTTTAACACCAGCAGACGCTTTAATCTTAGAGAAAAAAATTGATCAACACTTTGCTATTAGTCTTGTCGCACGTGAAGATAATCAAGATTCACCTGAAATTACAGCTTTAAAAAAAGCCATGACCAGCCCTGAAGTCAAACAATACTTAGAAGATGAGCACGGTGACACTACTGTTCCAGCATTCTAAAAAAGGTCGCAAGTTATGTTAACTTGCGACCTTTTATTCTCATTATAAACCTGGTTCACGACCTAATTTTGCAGTTAACATCCAAACTTGTTTTTCAACAATTCCTTTAAAATTGATAAACATGTCTTCTGTCACATTGTCACCTTCTTCACTCGCTACATCAATTCCCTCAGCATAAAGAGAAGCTAGATAACGGTAACCATCAACCAAACGTTCCATCCGTTCAGGAATTGATTTTTCGTATGTTCCTGTTTCATCGCTTAATTTAGTGTTTTCTGCAAATTCACTCAATGTTGAAAAAGGAGCCCCACCAATTGTAATTAAACGTTCTGCAACTTCATCTAATTGATCGTTAATCCCATCCATAAAAGTATCCATTTGTGGATGTAATGTTAGAAAATCATTCCCACGCATGTACCAATGTGTTTGATGAATAATCACTGAAAATTGACTTAAATCGGCCACCAATTGATTCAAAACTTCTTTAGTTTTTGCGCCTGCAACTTTTGCTTCTTTCGTATAACTCATCCTAATAGTCCTCCTTCAATAGACAATCTACATGGTATTACTCATGCAATACCTTACTACTTCATGGTATAGCTTTCTCAATAAAATAGCAACTCTTCTGCATATAACTGAGAGCTTTTCTCAGTTATATACACAAATTAAAACTGAGCAATGAATCAAGTAAATAAGAAGGATTACTTAGTCGATAAGCCATCATGGATCTTAGTTAAATTCCATTCCATCATTTTATAATAACTGTCACCATCTTCTCCCTTTTTAGCAAGTGAATCTGTAAAAATCCGCTCATAAATCGGAATTCCTGTTTCATTTGAGACACTTTCCATACTCCGGCGATCCACACTCGTCTCAACAAACAAACTTGGAACCTGTGTTGTTTTAATTTTATCAATGATCTGACTCATTTGATCAGGTGTTCCTTGACTCTCAGTATTGATTTCCCAGATGTAAGCTGCTTCTAACCCATAAGCTTTGGAAAAATACTTAAACGCCCCTTCACTCGTCACAAGTAACGCTTTTTCTTTAGGAATCGAACTAAACTCTTTTTTGCCTTTAGTATCCAGCTCTTTTAACTCTTCGATATATAGTTCTGCATTCTTTTTAAAAGACGCAGCATTTTCTGCATCTTTAGTTGACAAAGCTCGCTCAATATTCTCCACGTATTTAATCCCATTAGCTATGTCTAACCACGCATGAGGATCTTGCTCTGACTCTTTTCCATTGCCAGTCAAGTATAAGGGAGTGACGTTCTTACTCACCACAAAATAATCCTCTTCCGACTTTTTATGGGAGGTTTCCATCAATTTTGAAAACCAACCATTTCCACCTGTTTCAAGATTCAGTCCATTGTAAAAAATAAGATCGGCTTCAGTTGATTTGGCAATATCTTCAGGTAAAGGCTCATATTCATGAGGATCTGTTCCAACTGGCACAATGCTATGAACTTCTATTTTATCGCCTCCAACAATTTGTGCCATATCAGCTAAAATAGAGTTTGTTGCTACCACTTTTAGCTTATCCGATTCCGTCTTGTTTGTTGATACGTTCCCACAGGCACCAAGCATACTTATAGCAAATAGACCCATGACTAATAATTTAATTTTTTTCATCTATCATAACCTCTTTCCGATTAAATACAATTCCTTGTTTGGGAGAAAATACGAAAGCAAGACTAAAGAAAACCGCCGCAGTCAAAACAATCGCTGCTCCTGATGCAACATTAAAGCTGTAACTGAAGAACAAGCCAATCACTGAACAAACAGTGCTCAATACAGACGAAATGACGATCATATGTGATAGCTTGTTAGTCAATAGAAATGCCGTTGCGGCTGGAGTTATTAATAAAGCAACCACTAATACAGTCCCAATAGTTTGTAAAGCAGTCACCGCAACTAGCGTTAGGCCAAACATCAAGCCATAATGAATCACATTAACATTAAGGCCATATGCTTGAGCCATTGTTGGGTCAAAAGAACTTACTAACAATTCTTTGTAAAAGACGATGACAAATACAAAAACAATTACTGCTACAATTGCTGTGATAATAATGTCACTTTGTCTAACTGCCAAAACATTCCCAAATAAAATATGATACAAGTCTGTTGAGCTCTTTGCCAAAGAAATTAGAATAATTCCTAGAGCAAAAAATGAGCTAAAAACAATGCCTATCGCCGTATCACTTTTCAATTGACTCTTTTGAGTAACAAAACCAATTAGCATCGCAGCAATTAGACCAAAAACAGATGCCCCTATAATAAAATTAGCGCCAACCATATAGGAAATCGCTACCCCTGGTAAAACAGCATGAGAGATAGCGTCTCCCATTAGCGACATGCCTCTCAAAACAATAAAACTGCCTATTACACCAGATATTAGCCCCACAATAATACACGTTATTAAAGCATTTTGTAAAAACTGATACTTAATCAATCCATCAATAAAATTGGCAATCATTACTCTCTCACTCCTTTTATCACAATATCTCCCATAGTGCTACCATACGCCTTTTGAATATTCTCAGTTGTAAAGGTCTCAGTAACAGGTCCGTAACTGATGAGTTGTTTATTCATAATAATCAACTCATCAAAATACTCAGTCACTTTGTGTAGGTCATGATGAACAATAACTACCATTTTCCCTGCTATTTTTAGCCTCTTTAGTACATCTACAATGACTTTTTCACTCGTCATATCAATCCCAACAAAAGGTTCATCTAAAAAAATAATCGCAGCATCTTGAGCTAAAGCTCTAGCAATGAATACCCGTTGCAATTGTCCACCTGATAATTCACCAATTTGTCGTTTACAAAACTCGTCCATTTTAACTAATTTTAAGCAATCCAACACCTTATCCTTATCAGCTTTTTTAGGTCGTCTAAACAATCCAAGCTTAGGATATGTTCCCAGTAATACCACTTCTTCGACCGTAATTGGAAAGGTCAAATCTATTGCACTACGCTGTTCTACATAAGCAATATGCTTTCTCGCTTCCCTAATCATCACTTCTCCAATGGTCGTGTTGCCACCAGTTGTTTTTACTAAACCAACCATCCCTTTCAATAGAGTAGACTTTCCTGCACCATTCGGCCCAATAATTCCTGTGATAGCTCCTGGCCTAATCTCTAAAGTAATATCCTCAATAGCCTTCTTCCCCTGATAAGATACGCTCAATTGATTGACTTGTATAGTTTTATCGCTAAATTGATCAGCGGTAGCTAAAGTTATTTTTTCATAAACTTCCATTTTGATTCCTCCTATTTTAGGTAACCCTAAATTAATTATAAGTCTACCAGAATTATATGATTAGGTCAAATTAATTATCATTTTAACAACAACTTAATCTGATGCAACAAAAAAAGACCCCCTTCACGATTTTGAAGGGAGACACTTTGGTTATTAATCGTAAACATATTTAACGACTGCTTTTTAACTCTATTTCATTTCAACTACAAAACGACCTAAACAGCCTTCATTCAAAAACATCTCGACTTGATCCTCATCAAGTAACGAACCAACCCCAGCAGGAGTTCCAGTAAAAATAACATCTCCGGCCTTTAAATCAAATTGTTCCCAGCAACTAGCGAGCAACTCTTCTAATTTAAAAATCATCAAACTAGTCGTTCCTGTCTGAACAACCTGATCGTTTATTTTCAATTGGAACATCGTTGCATCAAAGTCCTCTAAACTACTATACGGCACACTTTCAGTCAATATCGCACTATTTTTAAACCCTTTAGACCGCAACCAAGGTAATCCTTTATTTTTCAACTCACTTTGAATCTCTCTTAAAGTCAGATCAAGCCCCAGAGCCACCGATCCAATCAAATGATTCAAAGATTGATTAGGAACATAATCAGCCTTCATTTGGACAACCAACTCTACCTCATAATGAACATCTCCACGATTTTCTGGCACAATCACGCGTTCATTATTTTCCGTAAAAATCACACTATGAGTCGGTTTCATAAACCAGACTGGTTCCTTTGGTCGCTGATTATGTAATTCATCAATATGAGCCTGATAATTCCGTCCAACACAAAATACATTCCCTATTGCCTCCATCCAAACCACTCCCTTTTATTTATTACTTTAGAAAAAAGAGACTGCGACATTTATCTGTCACAGTCTCCTCGTCTCAAACTATTTATATTGAGACGAACGTTTCTGTTGCCCCAACTTGATTAACACGACTAAGCGTATTTACTCAAAATAGAGGTCAATTGTTCTTTACGATGAACCCCCACTAAAGTTTCAACAACTTCTCCGTCCTTTTTAACAAGTAATGTTGGAATACTTTGAATCCCAAACTGAGCAGCCGTTGCCGGATTTTCATCAACATCCATCTTAGCAAATGTCACATCAGACATTTCGCTTGCTAATTCATCAATAATTGGTCCTTGCATCCGACATGGTCCGCACCAAGGCGCCCAAAAATCCACTAGAACAACCCCACTGTTCGTGTCAGTTGCAAAGCTATTATCTGTTACTGTTTTTACCATAATTCTTTTCCTCCTATTTTGAAAAGCATTCTAAACTCACTGTGCGGTAGCAACAGGGGGCCTACCGAGTAAGTCAACCATATATCAACTGAATAACTCTCTTTACACTATTGATTATAACAAAGGTTTTTTAATTTCTCTAATAATTGGATTGATGATTCCTATCATCATTTAAATTGAACAATAGTGGCGCCACTTCCGCCTTGGTTATGAGGTGCTAGCTCAAACTTCTTAACACTTCGGTGATTTCTTAAATAATCAGTAATCCCTGTTCTAAGCGCACCCGTTCCCTTACCATGAACAATTGTTACTTGCGAATACCCTGCCAAGATAGCTGCATCAAGATACTGGTCTACCTCTTGCAGTGCATCTTCGTATCGACGTCCTCGTAGATCTAGCTGAGTGGAAACACGTGGACCACCCGTATTTCTTACAGTTGCTATCGTTTTTTGAGGTACCTCTTTCTCAGGTTCAACTAAAGTCATTCCATCTTCATTGACATTCATTTTCAAAATGCCAAGTTGAACTTGCCACTCTTTATTGCCAACCTTCTCTAACAAAGTACCTCGTTGGCCAAAAGCTTGAACAAGCACATCATCACCAGCTTGAAATGTCTTCTTTTCTTTTGCTTTCTGTAAGACTTTATTTTTCTTTAAATGACCTTCATCTTGATACAGCTCAGAGATCTTCGTCCGAGCAGCAATTAATTCATGCTCTTTAACCCCTGTATTGCCACCTGTTAATTGCAATTTGCGAATATCAGCAATAATTCCTTCCGCTTTCTCTTCGGCTTCTTTAACTAGCTCATTGGCCTTTTGTTTAGCAGCTGCTAATTCCTTCTCACGCTCTTCAAAGAAATAGCCGTAAGCATTTTGTAATTCTTGATGCAATCGCTCTGCTTCTTCAACATAATGACGAACTTCTAAATATTCAGTCTCTGCCATTTTACGACGATTTTCTAAATCCGCAATCATTTCATTTAAATCTTGACTCTCACCATCAATTATCTGCTTGGCCTCATCAATCACACTCGTATCCAGTCCTAATCGTTTGGATATTTCAAAAGCATTGCTTCTACCAGGTACACCAATCAATAATTTATATGTTGGGCTTAAAGTATCGACATCGAACTCCATGCTTGCATTAACCGTCCCAGACCGATTATAACCATACACTTTCAGTTCTGGGTAATGTGTCGTTGCCATCACATAAGCGCTCTTCGCCCCCACATGATCCAAGATAGAGATGGCTAAGGCCGCTCCTTCTTGAGGGTCTGTTCCCGCTCCCAACTCATCAAATAGAACCAGACTGTCACTATCAATCTTCGTTAAAATATCGACAATATTCGTCATGTGAGATGAGAAGGTACTCAGGTTCTGCTCAATTGACTGCTCATCACCGATATCAGCGTAGATACCAGTGAAGACGGCAATCGTACTTCCTTCTGCCGCTGTAATCGGTAACCCCGCTTGCCCCATCAATTGTAGTAGTCCCAATGTTTTTAAGGTAATTGTTTTCCCACCAGTGTTCGGTCCAGTAATTAGTACCGCTTGATACTCTCTACCAATCGATATATCATTTGCTACCACTTTATCAATTGGGATTAACGGATGGCGCGCCAAATGCAAGTGAACCTCTTTCTCCAAGCTTAATTTCGGCACAACCGCTTCATAGTTTTTACCAAACTCTGCCTTTGCTTCTATGAAATCCAACTTGCCTAAAACATAAGCATTATGTAAAATCTCCTGACGATATGGAGCTAACTCATTAGACAATTCGGCCAAGATACGTTCAATTTCTCTCCGCTCAGCAATCTGATGTTGACGCAGTTTGTTGTTTAATTCAACGACTTGTTTCGGCTCGACAAACACCGTCTGACCAGAAGCACTTTGATCATGCACCACTCCACCAAATACACTACGATACTCAGATTTCACAGGAATAACATAACGATCATTCCGCATGGTAACCAGTGCATCACTCAAATATTTAGCATTTTTACCGCGAATCAAACTATCAAGTTGCTCGCGAATACTTTGTTCATTTCGTCTAATTTGTGAGCGAATCGCTTTCAGCTCTGGAGATGCTTCATCCGTTAAACGACCGTCTTCCTCCACCGATTCACGAATTCGTCGTGATAAACTAGGGATTGTGACCATTTGTTCCGCCCATTCATATAATCGATGTAGCTCGATTTCAGCATCTGCTAAATCTTCAAAAAAACGAGTCAATTCTGAAGTCGTTTGCAAGACTCTGCCAACTTGAGCAATCTCTACGCCATTTAACATTGCCCCAATTTCTATTCGTTTCATGTGTGGTCGAATGTTTTCTAATTTTGGGATCGGAATCCCGCCACGCAAACGCAACACCTTAGCGCCATCTTCAGTTTCCAATAGCCATCCAGCGATTGTTTCTCTGTCGCTAACCGGTTCTAGTCCCAGAACTTCTTCTTGCCCCAATGCTGTTCGAGTTAATTCTTTTAACAGAGCTTTAATTTTTTCAAACTCTAACGTCTTTAATATCTTTTGATTCATTTTTTCACATCCATTTCTTATATGAGATACTATAATTTATCAAAACCTAGCACTCACGATTATTATAACAAAAGCAGCCTACTCTCAAGTTATCAGTCGGATATAGACATTACTTCTGTTACTCCTAATCGATTTTAGAGGGTGAGGCAAAAGTAAGTTTCACTTTCATCTCACCCTCTTACTATTTTCCTACCGTATTGATCCACCAAATAACCACTTGATTAGAAAAATAAGGCGTACGTTCTACCATAAAACGAGCAATCCCACTGCCTCTAAATAAATTTTGAATAAAATCCACAGGAATCATTGCCAAGACAGATAAAGCAAAGAAAATCCCCAAATAGACAATCACAAAGCTTAGAATTCCACCACCAAGCGTGTTAGCTTGCTTTACCAATGGAAAGAAAGTCAAATTGTGACATAGAATACCAATAAAACGAGTCCCTAACCAGCCTACAAATAGAATTAATAGAAACGCTAGACCCGCATAAAAAGCATTATCCAGTTTGAATAAACTATTCCCTTCAAAAAAGACTAGTTTACTATCTGCTGTAGGCGCTGGGTAAGGAACAATCAACTCTATTTTTTTAGCCAGAACCAGATAATATTTTTTTGCCATAGCAAGTGAAATAACATAACCCACTGTTAAAATGAGTTGCATCACAAGACCACGTCGAGCACCTGTGTAAAATGCGATGGCTAGTGCAATGATAATGACTAATGTTAGCATATATTTAACCTTTTCCTTTTTAAGTCTTTGTTAGAACAGCAGCTTTACCCTTTTTTATTGGATACCTTAGCCGCATTCTGTTGAATCTTCTCAATTACTTGTTGGTTCATTATTTTTTGGACATCTAGTGGTGAAATATTTTCCGTCTCTTGTCCAGAACTTGCCAATGCTTTTCTCGCTTGGCTCTCCATTTCATCATAGCGCTTCAAACGATTTTCTAGCTCTTCCACATGAGCGACTTTCTCTTCTAGTTCGGCGATTTCCTTTTCTAAAAATAAAAGTCTCTCTTCTTTTTTTAATTGATCAGAAATTGAATTAACAGCCAATAATATTGATGCTTGAGATATATCAGTATTAGGTGACAAAGACATAATTTCCTGTAACTGATCATTTGCAAGCTCCGTCACAATATCCATATGCGTTTTGCTTTCTGTTCCGATAATAGTATATGTATTATTTGCGATTTTCGCTTTATATCTTTTTTTCTCTTGAGACATGCCAAATCCTCCATTATTCTATCTACCCATAGTTTACCATGAAATATAGCAATAATTGAATGAAAAACCTTAAATTACGCTTATATTAAACCTCTATCTATTATAAATTAGATTAAATGAATTTACAAACCCTATTAGCCTATTTGAGATTTCCACAAAAATTGTTTAAAATAGAACAGAAGCCCAATTAACTATAGAAGAGGAATTAAAATGGCAAATTCAAATGTTATTAAAGTCTCACCTGCAACTATCAAAAAAATGGCCACTCATTATCAAAGCAGCATCAAAGAAAAAACACCTCCCTATGCAGAATTTTCTGCAAAAGTTGGCGGTCTAACTATCACAGCTTACACCTCAGGTAAAGTGATGTTTCAAGGAAACGGCGCAGAAAGTGAAGCTAGTAAATGGGGTGACACAGCAAGCGCAGCACCTTCAAAAAAAGTCACAAGCAATCTCCTGCCAAAAGATTTTGCATCATGGTCCGTAATTGGCAGTGATGAAGTCGGTAACGGTAGCTATTTTGGACCTGTCGTCGTCTGCGCGACCTACGTCGAAAAAAAACAAATGCCACTTTTAAAAGAACTAGGCGTACGAGATTCTAAAGAACTGACAGATAAACAAATTCGCTCAATTGCACCTGATATTAAACTCGCAGTCCCTTATCATGAATTAATTGTCACACCTGAAAAGTACAATCAAATTCAACCAGACTACAATGTCAATCGAATGAAAGTTGCCCTCCATAATCAGGCAATCTATCTCTTATTACAAGATATTGCGCCAGTTAAGCCCGAAGGTATTTTGATCGATCAATTTACGCCTGAAACTAACTACCGCAAACATTTAGCTAGAGAAAAAAATCAAGTAAAAGAAAAAATTTACTTTACAACTAAAGGAGAACAGTATCATCTCTCCGTTGCTGCTGCTTCAATTATTTGTCGAACAAGTTTTTTAGAAGCCCTAGACCAAGCTAGTAAAGAACTTGGCATGGTCATCCCCTCTGGCGCAGGCCCAAAATCTGATGCTGCAGGAGCTAAATTACTTAAACGAGGTGGCATGGCGCTTTTAGGTAAATACGCCAAGCTTCACTTCGCTAATACACAAAAAGCTCAAAAAAGACTCAATTAATTGATCTTTCTTGCAAAAAGGAGACCACACAGCTCAAAATAAGCGTGCGGTCTCCTTTTACTGTTATTAAGCTTGTTCTTCTTCTTCGATAAAGGCATTGAAAACTTCTTCAATCATATCCCACTCTTCATCTGTTTCGATGTTGCGCAAGTCGCCTTCCGTACCTTCTTCGGCTTCGATGTACTCATAAGCTAATAATTCTACTTCTACTTCCTCGTCATCTTCTTCAACACCTGCCGGGAAAAGTAAAACGTATTGTTTGTTCGCAAATTCTTCTTCACCATCAATCGTTAATAAGATTTCAAATAAAGATTCATTGCCTTCCTCATCAATTAGAGTAATATATTCATGGTCATGATCGTGGTCATGATCATGGTTATGATCGTGTGACATGTATTTTCCTCTTTTCTAGTCGTTACTTCAGACTATATTATAGCCTAACTTAGACGATTTGCCTATCCATTAGCTAGAATGTTTATCTAAGTAATTTTGTAAAATCATGACTGCAGCCAATTTATCAATCACTTTTTTGCGCTTATTACGCGAGACATTCCCCTGTTCTACTAACATCCGTTCAGCCTCAACTGTAGTTAATCGCTCATCTTGATACGCAACAGGTAAGTTAACTAGAGCCTCTAATTCAGCCCCATAAGTCATGGACGCTTCGGCTCTTGGCCCAATCGAATTATTCATATTTTTAGGCAAGCCAATAACAATTTGTTTAACTTGATACTCTTTAATCAATTCTAGCACACGGGCAAAACCAAATTCGCCCTCATTTTCATTGATTCTTATGATTTCAATTCCTTGAGCAGTCCAACCAAGAGGATCGCTAATTGCGACCCCAACGGTTTTCGAACCTACATCTAAGCCAATGACTCTCATTTAATCTCAATTCCGTGATCGGATAAATAATTTTTTACTAATTCTTCCATAATCTCATCTCGTTCGTGACGACGTATGAGATTTCTGGCGTCTTGATAACGCGGTATATAGGCCGGATCTCCTGACAATAAATACCCCACGATTTGATTAATAGGATTATACCCTTTTTCTTCTAATGCTCGATAGACAGTTGTTAATGTTTCACTCACCTCTTGTTTACGGTGATCATTAAAATCGAAACGTACAGTTTCATCTGTAAAACTCATCCATCTCCACCTCTTTTCTTTAAATAGTCATCTTCATTCTACAAGAAACGACACTAAACTACAAACAATATCTCAATCTTCAAGCAGTTTGACCAGAACCTTAGTCAAAATTTAGACTTTTAGTCCCAGTATTTGTCTAAAAAAGCCAAAGTTTTCCAACTTTGGCTTTATACTTATTATTTTGACTCTTCAGTTGAACTTTCTTTAGTTGAGCTCTCTTTTGTCTCTTTAGTTGAACTCTCTTTGGTTTTGCTTTCTTTAGTAGCACTTTCTTTAGTTGAGCTAGCCTTTGTATCCTCTGTAATGAACTGAGAAAGCACACCTTTCAAAGCATCATCCTTAATCTTAACATTGGCTTTTTCTAACTCTTTACCAATAGTTTCCATATAGAATGTTTGGTCTTGTAGCTTAGCATCTGTAGCAATTTTTTTGATTTCTTTCTTGAATGGTTCCATGTCGTTACCTTTATCTTGTGGTTTAACCATTTTAACAATGTAATATGTACTAACATCAGCCATACCATTGTTAGCAGTCACAGTGATTAACTCAGAAATGCCATCTTTTTTCAGTTTATAAGCAGCCTCTTTAACTTCTTCTGGAACAATATTAGCAGCTGTTGTTGAATCAAATTTAACAGTTCCTTTATCTTCGCTTGAAGCATCTGTTGAATTTTCTTTCGCTAATTTAGCGAAGTCATCGCCTTTTTTAGCTTTTTCTAGAACTTCTTTTGCTTTAGCTTCGTCATCCATTGAAATCAATTGAACTTCAACTTCCGGATGGAATGTCTTCCATGTTTCTTTCAAGTCTTCATCTGTCAATTTAACATGTGATTTCAACATGGCATCAAGAGCTAGATTTTTCTTAAGATTAGCTTTATAAGAAGCTTCTGTTAAGTTAGCACCTTTTAGGGCATCTGCAAATCCATCGCCATATTGATCAGCTACTTCTTTGTACTTAGCATCAATGTCTTTTTGATCAACTTTATCACCAAAACCTTGTTCAGCAACCTTGAATATAATAGACGATGTTAAAGCTTGCTGGTTAGCATCTGATGTTTTAATTTCTTCAAAGAATTCTTCAGTGGTAATTTTACCACCCTTCATCGTTACTAAATCAGTGCCTCCATTTGAACAGGCTGCTAACGTAGCCACACTTAGTAAACCTACAATAGCCAAAGCTAATTTCTTTTTCTTCATTATTGCACTTCCATTTCATTTTAATTTAATCCTAGTAAAAATAATTCCACCTCAATAACTATACCATAAATGAGTCCAGAAACAACTACCTCTCTAATAGTTTTAGAAGGAAATCAAAGAAAATTCACGAAAAAGCTAAATTTAGCTACAAAATTCATAAATAGATTATGAATGTGAGCTAGACTTCCCTTTTTCAAGCTGTTGTGTGATTTTCTCCACTTGCTTATTAATTTCAACAAGCCTCGGTTCAGCCTTAAATTTATAAGTTGCCACTGATTTTTGCGTCTCTTCTTTAAAGGCAGGCAATACTTGACTCGCAGTTTCCTTTAAATTAGCGAGTGACTCTTGAAAATTTTTCAAGCTAACTGTCAAGTCCTCTGTCAAATTCGTAGCGTCATCCACTTCATCAACTAATCTACGACGTGTCTCACTGCCACTTTTAGGAGCAAATAAAAGACCTAAAGTCCCACCAACCACTGTTCCAAATGCTAAACCTTTAATAAACCGTCCGATCATGAGCGACTCACCTGCTCATTGATTTTATCCGCTAGAGCAGCCATATCTGCTGGTGTATAATCGCCACTATTGTCAGCAAAGCGCATGCTGAAATCATCTTTTTTGCTATAACGAGGTAACAAATGAATATGAGAATGGAACACAGATTGATACGCCATCTCTTTGTTATTATTAACTAAATTTAACCCAGCCATATCCGGAAAAGCCTTCTCAATTGCACGAGCTATTTTAGGTACTCGCGCAAACAACTCCCCAGCCGTTTCTTCATCATACTCAAAAATATCAGTCACATGTTTCTTAGGAATCACTAACGTATGCCCTTTTGTTGTCTGCGTCAAATCAAGAAAAGCATAAACAGCCTCATCCTCATACACTTTATAACTTGGAATTTCTTTATTAACTATTTTACAAAAAATACAATTTTCCACTGTCAATCGCTCCTTTTCCACTTTGCTAACATCACATTACTTCTAATGATAAAGGATAGCTCTAGTAAAAGTCAAAAACTAATCATACTTAGAAGGAGATTCTTATTTTTTTCATACTTTTTACGAATATGTTTTTCATTCGACTATGTTATAATAAATAGTGAAAAATTTTAAGGCATGTCTTGGAAGGAACCTCTCCTTCCTGAGCATTCTAGAAAAAATAAACGGAGGCAATTGTATGAGCTTAGTAATAAAAAATTTAACTGGCGGCTACGGTCATATTCCAGTTTTAAAGGATATTAGCTTCGAGGTCAATAAAGGTGAAATGGTCGGCTTGATTGGACTTAATGGTGCTGGTAAAAGTACGACAATCAAAAATATTATTGGACTACTCACTCCTCAGCAAGGTCAGATTAAGATTGATTTTGAAACCTTACAAGCTAATCCAGAAACTTACAGAAAAAAAATCGGTTATATCCCAGAAACCCCTTCTTTATATGAAGAACTAACTCTCAAGGAACATATCGAAGTCACAGCTATGGCTTATGATATTCCGGTTGAAGAGGCCCATCGCCGAGCCGCTATTCTTTTAAAAACATTTCGTCTAGAAAATAAGCTAGAGTGGTTTCCTGCTCATTTCTCTAAAGGGATGAAACAAAAAGTAATGGTTCTCTGTGCCTTTTTAATTGAACCCAGTTTATATATTATTGATGAACCCTTTTTAGGGCTCGATCCCTTAGCGATCCACGCCTTACTAGAATTAATGAATGACATGCGACAACAAGGTGCGGCTATCTTGATGTCGACCCATATTCTTGCCACTGCTGAAAAGTATTGTGATCGTTTCGTCGTCTTACATGAAGGAAAAATTAGAGCCATTGGGACCATCGAGGAGTTGCGCCAAGAATTCAATTTACCTGACTCATCACTGGATGACATCTATGTAGCTCTGACTAAAGAAGAAGGAGCGACGGCCTAATGCAACACTTTTATAAAGAACGCCTAAATCGTCATCAAACGATGCTTACGCGTTATTTAAAATATGTGCTTAACGATCATGTCGTCTTAATCTCATTTTTCTTATTAGGAGGATTTGGTCTCTATTATTCGGAATTAGTAAAAACCTTAGATAGTCAGTTTGTCTTGGGGAAGCCCCTAGTAGCCCTTGTCTGGTTACTGGCGTTATTTAGTGGACGCTTAGCTACTCTAATGAAAGAAGCTGATAAAGTTTTCTTACTGCCAAAAGAGAGACAAATGAGTGGCTATTTGAAATCAGCCTATCGTCATTCATTATTATTACCGCTTTGCTTTCTATTTGTTATTATCGGTGTAACCATGCCGCTATTAGTTGCTGTTGCTCGCTCATCTATTTTAGACTTTGCCTTATTCACTCTGATGCTCTGGGGGCTAAAAAGCAGTCACCTCCTCCAACAGTTTAATCTGTTCTTTTTGGCAAATCAGGCGCAACAAAGAAAAGACTGGGGAATTTGGTTTGCAATAAGCCTTATGGCGATTATCAGTGCTTTATTTGTTCATAGCGCTCTCGGTCTAGTTCTTACCGTAGTAAGTATTTTTTACCAATCGTTAGCTATAAAACAAACCTTTAGTGCCAAAAACTTAGACTGGGAAGTCATGATTACTCAGGAACAACAGCGGATGAAGCGCATCTATCAATTTATCAACCTATTTACCGATGTGCCTGGTATTTCTGGAAAAGTCAAACGTCGAAAAATCTTTGACAGCCTGTTAAATAAAATCAAACGAACCCATCAAAATACTTATCGCTATCTCTATAGTCGAAGCTTTGTTCGTGGCGCTGAATACAGCGGTCTCTTTCTTCGCTTAACACTAGTTGGTACGCTAATTCTCGTTTTCTTAAACGAATTTTTCTTAGTTCTAGTTGTTTCTTTGGTGATTATCTACTTGATTGGCTTCCAAATGATCCCAATCTATGGACAATTTGACTACATGATTATGACCGCTCTTTATCCTCTCGCAAATAAGGATAAAAAATCAGCTGTCAATCAGCTGGTAAGGTTACTTTTAATCTGTGTTGGCTCCATTTTCAGCCTCTTAGCACTGATTGTTTTACCAAACAAACTCGATAGTTTAATTGTCATTGGCGCGATCTTTGTGGAAATTTTACTATTTACACGCCTTTATCTCCCAAGTCGACTGAAAAAAATTGATCGCTTTTAGCACAAAGTGGCTTCCTAGCTTGACGAAGTAGGTCTGGGGTTTTACAATGAAAGATACTAATAATAATAAAATTAAGCATACTATTTTTAGACTAAATTAGCGTTACCGATCGTGCTAGATAAACGATTCCCCATTATTAGTCAGCAGTTACTCGAGATCAATGTTAGGTGGAGAAGCTATGGTTGCCAATTTTCAATTTGATAAAAACTGGTCTCTCCAGCCCATCAAAGGAGATACTGGTAAAGCATATATGGGGATAAACAGAGACTCTGAAAGAATTTTTATTAAGCGAAACTCTTCGCCCTTTCTTGCGGCTTTATCTCTTGAAGGTATTGCGCCTAAACTAATCTGGACGAAACGAACTGGCAACGGTGATGTCTTAACCGCTCAAGAGTGGTTGGATGGCTACTTGTTAAATCCTTCTGAGGTTGGCCAACGCCTTGATGTTATTCAAATTATGCAACATCTGCATCAATCAGAATCTTTAAAAAATATGCTATATCGTGTAGGGGGGCAAGAAAAACAAGCCTTTGATTTTTTAAGTGCCTACGCTCATGAACTTCCACTAGAGCTAAAAAAGAATCACTATTTAAAACGTGTCTTTCGTTATTTAGAAGACCATCTTCCTGATTCAGTTGAGGTTCAAGCCTGTCACGGAGATCCGATTCATCATAATTGGTTGCTATCTGAAAGTGGCAGACTTTATCTAGTTGATTGGGATTCCACGATGCTTGCTGATCCAGCAGCTGATCTTGGCACTATCTTAGGACGATATGTCCCACTAGATGACTGGCCTCGTTGGCTGACTTCATATGGCATCCAAGAGCCCTCGGAAAGTATCGAGCGCCTCTACTGGTATAGTGGCATGGATTTTTTACAACGAATCAAAACAGCTTATCTCAAGCAAGATTTCAAGCAAATGAATCAAGAAATTCTTTTACTAAAACGACTTTATAATTACTGATACTCATCAAATCCGGCACTCTCAAAATTGAGAACCTGCTAACTTAAAAAAAACAACCAACACCCTAAGAGGGTGGGACAAACATCCCACCCTCTTTTAATCTGATCAACTAAAAGAAAAAGGAGCGTTACATTATGCGTGTTAGAAACAAACCATGGGCCAAGGAAAAGGTTGATGAATTTCCACAATATGTGGTATCTGAGCCAGCTATTTGGCGCGGTCGATGGCAAGAACGTTTTGGCAATCAACAGCCACTTCATATCGAGGTTGGCTCTGGTAAAGGACAATTTATTTATGGCATGGCAAAAGCTCATCCCGAAATCAATTACATTGCCATTGAAATTCAATTGAGCGTCCTTATTGATATTTTAGATAAACAAATCGAGGAGCCTTTAGCTAATCTTCAAATTTTACATGTAGATGGTGGTGCTGTGACGGATTACTTTACCCCTCACGAAATTAGTCAAATGTACTTAAATTTTTCTGATCCATGGCCTAAAACACGACATGCTAAGCGACGCCTAACTTATCAAACCTTTTTAAAAGGTTATGAAACGATCTTACCTCCCAATGGTGAGCTTCATTTTAAAACAGATAACCGCGGCTTATTCGAATATTCACTTGCTAGTTTTTCTCAGTATGGAATGATTTTGAAAAAAGTTTGGCTTGATTTGCATGCCAGTGATTTCGAAGGCAATATCATGACTGAATATGAACAAAAATTTGCTGCAAAAGGACAGCCAATTTACCGAGTAGAAGCTTACTTTCCAGCGAAAAAATAAAAAAAGTTACTAACAAGTCAGCAAATTAACTTGTTAGTAACTTTTTTCTATAGACGATAAATATCTAAAACCGTCCCTGTATAGGCATCTGCAATAAACTCATACTGCACCATGTCTAAATCCTCTAAGCGGGTGATCCCACCTGTATAGGTTTTAGACTTAATCGCAAACTTCTGTAACGGTTGTTTACTAAATTCGATCCACGAGCCTTCAATCGGACCTTCCTTCAAAAAGGCAGACTTAACTGATTCTAAAACAACATCAGCATTCATTGTTTTCTTCTTTTTGTACCAATTAGTAGCAACTATCCCACCAATTGTCCCTAAAATAAGTCCACTAACTAACCCTGCACCTAAATAATCATACTTATCATCCTCAAACATTCTTTGCCCCTCCTCTATCACTAAAATCATTTTATAACATTGAACTTATTGTAGCATAATTTTTCAGTTGCCACCTTAATCACACCATATTTTAGCCTCAATCACCTTTTTTGAGCACTTTTACATGTCTAGCTGTCGATCTTGATGACTAATTAATACAATCAGTTAGCCTCAATAAATGCTAACAATTTATTGTAGATGGGCACCATCTCGGCCTCTCCACTTAGTTCAGCAATTGTCTCAAAGGGAACCCACTTAATCCCATTAGTTTCCAGTTTATTTTGAATCAACGGTTCTTTTTCATCCGCCACTATCACATAAGCAACTGATAGATGCTGATGAGCCGAGACCCAGTTACCATGTTTTAAATGACCAATAACAGGAATAATATCCAAACTAGCAATTTCATCTGACAACAACACTAATTCCTTTAGTCCAGTCTCTTCCTCAGCCTCTTTTAGCGCAACCTGACTAAAATTTGAATCACCATCTACATGACCACCAGTCCAGCACCAAGCATTGTAAATTTTATGATGAATAAACAAGGTCTTTGTCCGCTCTTTGTTAATAATAAAGCCTGAACTACTAAAATGAGCAATCGTATTTTCCCTAGTTAGCAAGTCCTTAAACAATGACATATAACTTAATATCTGACGCTGATCCTGTTCTTCCTGCAAACAAGTTGGCTCATACCCACGAATCATTTCAATTGGCGTCATTCAATCCCTCCTAAAAATGGAAACTTCTTTTCTCTAATTGTAGCACAGTTTCACGTCTCTCAAGAGAAATCCATGAAAAAAAACGCTGCTTGCGTTATAATAGTACTAACAAGTGAAAGTGAGGTGGGGCTCTGCAAATTGCAGAGACATTTATGGAAGAAAAAACATTTCAACTGATAAAGAAAATGACAGAAGTTCAAGGAACAAGCGGTTTTGAAGACGATATTCGCGAGGTCATGAAAAAGGAAATCGCTCCTTATGTGGATTCAATCGAATTTGACGGCTTAGGTGGCGTTTTTGGCATAAAAAAAAGTAAAGCTGAAAATGCACCAAGAGTTATGTTAGCCGCGCATATGGATGAAGTTGGCTTTATGCTGTCACAAATTACAGAGAACGGTCTGTTCAGAGTTGTGCCATTAGGAGGTTGGAATCCTTATGTCGTTTCAGCTCAACGATTTACATTAAAAACACGTAAAGGAAATTATCCAGTCATCTCCTCTTCAGTTCCCCCTCATTTACTGCGAGGAACAAATGGTCAAGCGAAAGTTGAAGTCACAGATATTCTCTTTGATGCTGGCTTTGACTCAAAAGAAGAAGCTGAAAGCTATGGTGTTCGTCCTGGTGATAGTATTGTTCCTGATGTAGAAACAATTAAAACTGCCAATGGGAAAAACATCATCAGCAAGGCTTGGGATAACCGCTACGGTTGTACTCTCGTAATCGAAACTCTTGAAGCGTTGAAAGATGTTGATTTGCCATTCACCTTAATTGCTGGTGCTAATGTTCAAGAAGAAGTTGGATTGCGTGGCTCTCGGCCGTCTACTCACAAATTTAAACCTGATTTATTCTTTGCGGTTGACTGTTCACCTGCTAATGATTTAGAAGGTAAAAAAGACACTTTTGGTCATTTAGGCGAAGGCTTCTTAGTTCGTATTTTCGATCCTGGCATGATTACTCTTCGTCGGATGCGAGAATTCATTCTTGAGGTTGCCGAAACGAATAATATCAATCATCAATACTTTGTTTCTAAAGGTGGTACCGATGCTGGTGCAGCTCACATGATGAATGATGGTATTCCAAGTGCTGTGATTGGCGTTCCTGGTCGTTATATTCATACCCACCAAACAATGTTTAACATCAGCGACTATGAAGCTGCCAAGGACATGACTATCACAACGATGAAAACTTTAAATGCCGATACCATCAATGAGATTATTTACGGAAAGTAGGTAGCGAGATGATTATCCCCAAATCTTTAGAGGAATTGGCCAGTTATGTTGAAACTGGTAAGCACGTTTTTTTCTTCACAGCTGACTGGTGTGGCGATTGTGTCTACATTAAACCGGTTATGCCTGAAATTGAAGCTGAGTTTCCAAGCCACGACTTCGTTCAAGTTGACCGCGATGCTTACATCGAACTATGTTCTCAATGGGATATCTTTGGCGTCCCAAGTTTTGTTGTAATTGAAGAGGGCAAAGAAATTGGGCGGCTAGTCAATAAACAACGTAAAACAAAAGAAGAAATCCTCACATTTTTAAACAGTCTCTAAATTAAGGAAGGTGAAGAAAATGTTAGATTCACAAGAATACCAAGCCATATTAGTCGGCATCGATGGCAGTGATCAAGCCCGCGAAGCCTTTGACAAAGCACTTGCTGTTGCCAAACGAAATCAAGCTAAAGTAGTAGTAGCTCATATCATTGAGAATCGACTTTACGGCAATATGGGTTATTCTCTAACCAATGCAGAACTACTTCAACAAGAGACCGACCGTTCAAAAGAAATGCTCGATGACTATAAAAATTACGCTCATTCAAAAGGCTATGACAACGTAGAGACACTTCTAACTTTTGGCTCTCCTAAAGTCTTGATGGCAGAAGAATTACCAGCAAAATACAACATTGATTTAATTATGGTTGGACAATCTGGACTTAGCGCTGTGGAAAAACTCATGATGGGTAGCGTCAGCGATTATGTAATTCGCAACGCCCCATGTGATGTCCTAGTAGTCCGTCCAACCCTAAATGACTAACACAATAAAAGGAGCTTAACATGATTTTTAGTTACAACAAAGAAGCCGTTGGCGATACCTTAATGGTCATCGTCGCAAACGCTAAAGGACAAGAGGTTGATAAAGAATCTCGCGGGAAAATTACCCGTATTTTTATCAAAGAAACAGCTGAAACAGTTGGTTGGAATTTTTTCTCAATCTCAACTAACTTACCAGACTTAACTGGCCAAGGGCAAGTTCACTTAACTGATGAACAGTTGACTACTATCAACCAATTACTAGCAACAGAAGGTTTTGCTGAACAAATCAGCGATGATCGCTTACCCAAAATCGTGACAGGTTTTGTAAAAAGCTGTAAAGCTCATCCAGATTCAGATCATTTATCCATTACCCAGACAGAAGTTGACAATGGCGATGTCTTGCAAATTGTCTGTGGCGCACCTAATATCAAGGCAGGTTTGAAAGTAGTCGTGGCCAAGCCAGGAGCTATGATGCCTGATGGCTTAATAATTTGGCCTGGCGAATTACGCGGGATTGAAAGTCAAGGCATGATCTGTTCAGCACGCGAGCTACAAGTTCCTAATGCTCCTAGCGTTCGTGGTATTCTTGAATTGCCTTTCGACACCGAAATCGGTGAAGCTTTCGTCGGCAGTGAGTACACGCTATAAAAAACATAACTAAAAGAGGGTGGGACAAAACTCTCTTAAAACAGAAAAATATCTTGGTGACAATCAGAATAACTGATAATCGCCAAGATATTTTTTGTGCATTGAGT